>JABMOP010000142.1 GCA_013204125.1 Rhodospirillales bacterium
GGTTACATGCGCGCCTTTGACGCAATCGACCTTGCCATCTTGCTCCGTCTCGACGCTGCCGCCGATGAAGCATTTATTGAAACGATGAAGGTTCTTGTACCAAACGCGGGGTTTGGTTTTGTATTCCGGATGCATTTCCTCCAGGCCTTCGGCTTCGATGGTTTTTTGCATTGATGGGTCTTCGGCTTTGACGGCGCGGAGCGCGCCCGAGGCGCAGACCGTCACGGCGCGGGGTTCCTCCCAGCCGTCGTCCAGCAGATGGGCATCGAAAATCCAGGCTTGCGGAATTTTCAATTCGTCGTTCCACCAGATGGCGCCGTAGGGGCAGGCGTCGACCAGTTGGGTCTGGCCCTTGGATTTGACCGGATCGATAATGACAATGCCATCGCCGCGTTTTGTGACGGCGCCATTTTCCGCAGCCGCGATGCACGGCGCATCGTCGCAATGCTGGCACATGACCGGCAGGAAAGCGATATCCATCATCGGTGATTTGCCGCGCTCGTTCGCTTCGATCCTGATCCATTTATGACCGTGCTTGGGCATTTCTTCGGCGTAGCCGGGGAAGGCGTTGCCGACATGCTCGTCGTGGCAGGCGAGGACGCAAACATTGCAATTGGTGCAATTGGCGACATCGACGATTAAATTCCATTTGCTCATTTCAATGCCTCCCTTATTCGGCCGCGACGGCGGCGGGCGCCCGCGTGATTTCGATGGAACCGTCCCACAATTCAACTTCTACCTGAGCGCAAGACGCGCCCATCGAATGGCCTTGTTTGAATTGTGATTTCGGCGGCGTTAGAAGGTTCAGGCAACCGCCCCGGTCGAGCGAATTTCCGGGCTCGCCCATCGGGTCATAGGTGGCGCAGCTTTCGAAGCCGTGGATGACGCCGTTCGGCAACCGCCCGGTTACTTTTGCGGCGCACAATACGGCGCCCCGGTCGTTGTAGACTTTAACCAGGTCACGGCCTTTGATACCGCGCGCCGCCGCGTCTTCGGCATTGAGGCGGATCACCCAATATTTATAGCCGTCCACTTCGATGCGGTGGTCTTCGATGGAATTCAAATAACTATCCTTGCCATCGCCTTGGGTGTGGAACGAAAAACGCGGATGCGGGGTCAGCATCTGCAACGGATATTTGGCGGTCCAGGCGGCGTTGCCGGGGCCTTCTTCGTGGGTCTGGTATTTGACGATGGGAGGGCGTTCGGGGTCTTCGGCGTCGAACCGTTTGAGGCTCTGGCACTCAAATTCGATCTTACCCGATTGGGTTTGTAGCCCTTTCAAATATTCTTCCGAATAATCCGACGGCAGGGGCATTGGTTCGGGCACATCTTTTTTGCGGCCTTCGTAGAACCAGCGCCACGAAACTTTATCCCGCAATTCCTTGGGGTTGGCCGGAACCATCACATAGCCTTTGCGGATGAAATCCTTCCACTTGACGATTTTCGGCAAATCCGAAGCTTCGAATTCACGCTTCACCCAATCCAATTCGCCCATGCCTTCGGAATAATAGGCGCTGAGCCCCATCCGTTTACAGATCTCGACAAAGATATTGTAGTCGGATTTAGATTCGCCCATCGGCTTGATGACCTGGTGTTGGAAGACGACGACCCGGTGGTTGAGCTGCGTCTGGCCGTGATAGGCATAGCCGCCAAGCGCCGCCCATTCGGAAATATCGGGGCGTTCTATATTGGTGCAGGCGGGCAAGATAACGTCGGCGAATTTTGATTCGCCTTCGTGCCAGATCGATTGATTGACGACGAATTCAAGTTCCGGCGAGCGGTACATATCTATGTGGCGATTACTGTCGGGCATGGTGCCGAGGATCGAGCCGCCGTATTTATACAGCATCTTCACCTTGGAATAGCCGGGTTTCGGATAGCTGATCTTGTTGAATTGCGCTTCGATGGATTTGCCGTCCCAGATATAGCCTTCGGCCTTGCCGGTGAGGATGGCTTCGGGAAGTTGCAAACGCGGGATTTGCTGTTCGACCGTGTTGACCGACGGCAATTGCGGCATCCGTTGATAGAGTTCCACCGACATCGCTGTGTGGTGCAAATCGCCCGACATGCCGCCTTCGGCGTAGCCCGGGAAATAGAAATTGGCATCGACTGGCGTGCCCCATTGCAGATTGCCCATATTGACGCCCGGCTTGCCGATGCCCTGCATGGCGATCAAGCAGACCATCGAGCGCGCCCATTGCAAACCGGATGCGTTGCGGCACGCGCCGCCGTGGCCGTTGCCCCAACCGCCGGCGCCTAAATAGGTTTTCTTGGTGCCCCAATTGCGGGCCAGCGCGCGCACGGTTTTGGCCGGAACGCCGGTTTCGCCTTCCTGCCATTCGGGGGTTTTGGCGATGCCGTCGTCTTCGCCCATGATATAGGCGCGCCAGACATCGAAGCCCAAGGTCTTGGTTTCGACAAAATCTTTGTCGTACAGCCCTTCGGTAATCCAAACCTGGGCGATCGCCAGCGCCATAGCCGCATCGGTGGTCGGTTTCGGCGCGATCCATTTGCCGCCCAGCAATTGAGCGGATTCGTTGAAATAGGGATCGATATGGACAACTTCGATGCCCGCTTCGGCAAGCCATTGACGGCGCACGGTGCCTTCGAGCGCGCCGTAGGAGCCGGATGTGGCTTCCGGGTTGGCCGACCAGAAAACAATCATTTCTGATTCTTGCAGGCAGTCTTCGACGCCGCCATAGGTTTCGCACTGGCCGACGCGCAAAGATTGGCCCCAATGATGCACAGCGCCCCAATACCAGCCTTCCCAGCTATCAGGGTTGTGGTGAACGCGGGTCATGCCGATGGCGTTGATGAAACGGAATGCAGCCGAAAGGTAATAGCCGATATTGCCCCAGGTGTGGTGCGAGCCGTGGCTCAGCGCGATGGCGCCCGGCCCATGTTCGGTTTTCATGCGTTTAATTTCGCCGGCGACGATATCCAGGGCTTCGTCCCAAGATATGCGCTCGTATCCCGATACGCCCCGGTTTTGTGGATTGCGTTCGCCGTTGGGGTCGAAATCCACGCGCTTCATCGGATAGAGCAATCTATCGGGTGAATAGATCATCGATTTCCAGTTTTGCCCATGCGGCGCGATGGACGTTTTGCGAGGCGGGGTAAAGGTCTTGCCCTTGGCTTCGATCGACCAGGATTCCGGATCGCTATCGGAAAACGTAATTGGCGTCATGCGGATGATCTTGCCGTCTTTTTCATAAACGAAGACCGGCCCGCCATTTGTCATATTGGTATAACGGGTGACGCCCTTGCCCATGTCGATGCCGTATTTCCAACCCAAAGATTGGGTCATCATCACGGTTTGCGCGAACCACAGGGTGTGCTCGTCCTCGCCGTCCAGGGACAAGTTGAAATCTTTCATGGCGTTGATCTGTTCAAGCTGATCGATCGGCGGCATCAATAAATGTGCGCCAATTTCGGCGGTCTTGAAGGTCAGCACCACTTCCGGATCATTTGCCAGCCCGGCGCCCGATGAGATGCGGCCGTCCTTGAATTTAAACCAGCGCCCAACTTTGCCGTCTTTGGTGCGCAATTGCGCCGTCAGGTTCTTTTCTTTGATGCGGCTGCGAAAAGCGGGATAAATCAACGCGCTCCACCACAAAAGAAGACGCATACCAAAGAGGATTAGAGATAACTTTATGGCTTCCATCTGGTGCATTGTCCCTTATTTGGTTTTTGGACCTGAATTGATTTTTAATGGCGATATTTCACTCTAAATGGAAACACTTAAACACCGGATTCTCAAGCGGTAGTTTGCCGTCCGGCATCGCCTTTCCTAAATCAGACGGAATTGTGGAAATTTGGTTTATATTTTCCGCCAAGACGGGTTGCTGCGGCTGCTCTCGATCACAGCGGCACGCCCGCAAATCGGCGGAAATTTAAAAGGATTTATTTAAAGCGGGCTTTGCGGGCTTCTTCGATCTTGGCTTGAGTTTGCTTGACCCCGGCGAGAAGCTTGGCTTCTTCCCTGGCCTTTTGGCGGGCTTCCAGGCTGGGGGAAACCCATTTATCTTTTTGTTCCTTGCCGCCGATAACTTCGACAACTTTGACGGCTTCAAACTCGCCTCCGGCATCCATATCCTGCGCTTTCAAAAGCGCGGTGCCGAGAGCGTTTGCGTCAAATTTTCTGTGCGGTGTCCATTTATTTTCCTTCAAAATAAGGATGCCGATAAACGAAGTGCCGCCCGATTGTGTTTCGCTGCTCATGGATAAGGCTCTCAATTCCTGCACAAATACACCATTTAGAACAATGATATGGTTATTTGATATATGGATTTAAAGAGGATTAGGGGTGGTTTTTTTCTAGGGATTCGCGGTAACGGGCGAGGGCTTCTTCAAAGGCGCGCACCTCGCCGTCCGGGACCTCCAGGCCGCATTCGTAACAGGTGTTGGTCATGCGGTCGAACCAGCGGCTGGCGCAGTCTTCGCAGCCGAGTTCAGGGGCGCCGGCGGGGTTGGTGAAGATCATCGACACGGTCCCAAAAATGACAGCCCGACGCTTTCTAAAAATTCAAAATAACCGGCGTCTTCCAGATCGTCGCGGCCGATCATGAAGTAGAGCATCATTTTCCCTCGTTTGCTCCTGGATGACAGCCGCTTGGCCAGATTGTCGGCGCTCGCCCCCTTAAGTGCGTCCAGGGTTTCCCCATCGACCATGAACAGGAGATCGGTATTGGTGCCGGCGAGGGCAAAGGGCTGAGTGCTGACCGCCACGCCATTTTCTTGGGTGGTCCACACCATCATCTCGCCGCCGAGCTTGGAGATCGGCGTGGCAAGATTATTATTGGCGACGACGCCGATACGCCCGCCCGGTGCGATCGACGTAAAAGCTGCCGCGCAACGGTCCAGCATTTCGGCCCAGACATCCCTGTCGGCGAACATATGCGTCGGGTCCGAAACGGCTTGATCCATGTTCTATATCCTGCAACCGAGCCGGTAGCCCGAATGGATGGCCTGGGTCAGATCGCCGACCACCAGCGCATCACCCGCCCCGTGCAATTCGTCGATCATCCATTGGGTTTCTTGGAACAGGGCTTGGGCGGGGCGGATCGGCATGGCGGCGATAATCGTGCCCGCCTCGATCACCTGTTTGTTGCCGTCGCCATCGGTGACCTGGACGCGGCCGGTGGAAATCTCGTCGATCGAAACGCCGGTCACCGTACCGATGCCAAGCTCCTTGATCCACGATGTGTGCCGCCATTTCCAGGTCGGCGCCACGTCGAAACCGAGACGCCGATGCGCGTCGATGATGGTCACATCCCTGCCGCCGCTCCGGAGTTTTTCGGCCAGGGTCAAGCCGACCTTGCCGCCGCCGAGGATGGCGACGCTACCGTCGACTTTGATCCGTCCCGCCGCTACTTCGAAGGCATCGAGCACCAGGGCGCCGCCGGTGATCGGCAGGGCGGCAAGATCGACGAGCGAACCCGTGGCGATGACGATGGCGTCGAATTCGTGCAACATGCCGCGCATCATCTTAGGCGTCGGTTCGGTATTCAAGCGAACTTCGATGCCGAGTTTATCGGCCATCACCTCGTAATAGGAAACGATCTTGGCCAAATCTTCCGGATGGGCGATATCGTTGGCGGCATAGCTTCTAAGGGCGCCGCCAATAGCTGAGCTT
The DNA here is from genome assembly GCA_013204125.1 of Rhodospirillales bacterium. Taxonomy (GTDB): domain Bacteria; phylum Pseudomonadota; class Alphaproteobacteria; order Rhodospirillales; family UBA2165; genus JABMOP01. The sequence continues at coordinate 5,636 of JABMOP010000142.1, forward strand.
TTTTCAAAAATGGTGACGTCGTGGCCGCGCCCGCGTGCTGCGATGGCCGCTTCCATGCCGGCGGGTCCGGCGCCGATGACCATGACGCGTTTTTTCACCACCGCCGGCGTGACATGGTATTCGGGCTCCACTTCGTGGCCGAGCGCCGGGTTGATGGTGCAGCTATAGGGCAGGTCGCGGAACATGCGCGACAAACAGTTGAGCGAGCCGACGCAGACTTTGGCCTCGTTCAATCGCTCTTCGCGCGCTTTATGGACCAACTCGGGATCGGCAAGCAGCGGCCGGCACACTTCCCAGAAATCAAAATCGCCGTTTTCGATGCAGGCGTTGGCCATCACCGGATCGGGCAGGCGCACACCGAAGGCCACCGGCATACCCGGCAGCATCTCCTTGGCGCGGCGGGCGAGGCGATTCCAATGACCAGGCTCGACGTCGCGGCCGATAGAGCTTTCCGGCGCTTCCTGCCAGCCGACGGTGACGGACAGCATATCCATGCCGCTTGTCGCCGCGATGCGGATGGTCTCGAAACATTCATCTTCCGAATTGCCGCCCCATTGGTCCATCAGTTCGGCGCCGTTGAGGCGCACGATCAACGGCTGTGCATCGCCGATGGCTTCCTTGGTTTCCGAAATCAATTCGCGCATGAAACGCGCGCGGTTTTCGATGGAGCCGCCATATTCGTCGGTGCGCTGGTTGGTAAAACTGGACAGGAAATTAGCCAGTAAATAACCCATGAAGCTGGTCAACTCGACGCCATCGAAACCGGCCTTGATGGCGCGCTTGGCGGCAGCGGCGTGCTGGGCGATACATTCCCTGATCTGTTCCTTGGTCATTTCGCGGGGCGGGCGGAAATGGGGCAGGGTCTGCGGCACTTCCGAGGGCTGCACGCAGTATCCGAGATCGATGCCGCCATAGCGCCCGGCATGGAGGATCTGCTGAATGGCGACGGCGCCGTTGTCGTGGATATAGCCGGCGATGGTCTCGAAGCCGGGCAGGAACTTGTCGTCATAAAGGGCGATCTGCGAATAATAGGCCTTGCCCTCGCCGAGCGGGTCGGGATAGGCGCCCTGATTTGTGATCATGCCGCACCCGGTCCCGGCGATCACCTTGGTGCGCGCCAATTCGCGCGGTGTAATGAAGCCGTCCGTCGTGTTGAAATTGGAAACGCAGCAGGCGCCGTATTTGACCCGGTTGGAAAGGGTGAAGCGCCCAAATTTGGTTTCTTCGAAAAGTTTCGCCAAGCTGGGGGAAGACCGGTCGGCCATTAAGGGGCATCCTCTCAGGGGGTCAATGGGACAATTGCGCTGGGCGATGAAGGCCCCGCGCGCGTAACCTGATGAATTTTAAGGAACCCCCCGCTCCGGTCTTTGACCCTTGTCAAATGGGGGATCGCCGGCTACTCCCGGGTCGAAAAATTGGAATTTAATTCTTGATTCGACATGGCCATCTGCCTATCTCAGTTACCGGTAATTCGGGCCGGAAGACGTGTGCGGGCCAGGATCATTCTCCCTCCCTCTTGACGGGGGAAGGGAAGAAAATCGGAAATGATGACAAATGATGATGAATGACGATGAATAACGATGGTTTAAAAAACAAGTGTCGCATGTCGCGTGATCATGTTGTGGGTCCGTCTCCAAGCACACAAGGGATGGTATGGCCGGGCACCCGCCTATATGCTGTCTTTAACTTACAAACAAAAATATGCTGTCTTTAACTTACAAACAAAAATAAATAGAGGGGAGGCCAATATGACCAGCAACGGACCATCGGCGGATCAGACGCGCGCCATGTATGAGCGCATGGTGCTGATCCGAAAAATGGAAGAACGGATGAGCGCCGATTTCCATGCCGGTAAATTGCCGGGCGGGGTGCATCTCTGCATCGGCCAGGAGGCCACCGCCGCCGGCGTTTGCGCGCATTTGACCGACGACGATAAAATCGCCAGCACCCATCGCGGCCACGGGCATTTTCTTGCCAAGGGCGGCGATCCCAATTCCATGATGGCCGAAGTTTACGGTAAAGAGACCGGCATTTGTAAAGGCATGGGCGGGTCCATGCATGTGGCCGATTTCTCCAAAGGCATCATCGGCGCCAACGGCATCGTCGGCGCCGGCATGGCGATCACGGCGGGCGCCGCCTTTGCCGCCAAGTTGGACGGCGCCGGTAAAGTCGCCGTTTGTTTCTTTGGCGACGGCGCCTCCAACCAAGGGGTGTTGATGGAAACCTTGAATGTTTCGTCGCTTTGGAAACTGCCGATGGTTTTCGTCTGCGAAAATAATGGTTATTCCGAATTTTCTCCGTCGGCGACCGTCACCTCCGGCGAAATCGCCGATCGCGCGCGGCCTTTCGGCATGCCGGTTTCGGTGATCGACGGCAATGATGCAACTGCTGTCTGGATCGCGGCGGCGGAAGCCATCGCGCATGCGCGTTCCGGCGGTGGGCCGTCATTCATCGAGGCCAAGACCTATCGCATCCACGGACATTTCGAAGCCGAAGTACATATGCTGTCCAGCCCCTACCGGGAAGATAAAGAAATCGAAGAATGGCGCGTCCTGGATCCGATCAAGCGTCTGGCGGCGCATATGGTCGAAAGCGGCATTTGCGATGAAGCGGCAATTACCGAAATGGATGCCGATGCCGATGCCCGCGTGGAAGGAGCCGCAAAATTTGCCGAAGCCGGCACTGCCGCCGGGCCGGGGCTGGCGCCTTCTCTGATGTTCGCATCCGCGGGGGGCGCATAATATGGCTAAGCAACGCCTGACCAATACGGTCAATCAAACCTTGGCCGAAGAAATGCGCCGCGATGCCAAGGTCATCGTCTTCGGCGAAGATGTGGAAATCAGCATGACTGGCGATACCATCGGCTTGCTCGATGAATTTGGCCCGGACCGCATCCGCAACACGCCGATCTGCGAAGCGACGCTGACCGGTATGGCGGTCGGCGCGGCGGCCAGCGGCTACCGCGTCGTGCTGCATATGATGATGGCCAATTTCATCTATACCGGCTTCGACGCTATCGCCAATCAAATGGCCAAATTGCGCCTGATGACCGGCGGGCAAATCAATTTGCCGATCACCATTATGGCCGGCTACGGCGGCGGCCGGTCAATCGCTGCGCAACATTCCGATACGCCCTATCCCTTGTTGATGAATTTGGGCGGCTTAAAAATCGCTGTTCCCACATCGCCGGAAGACGCCAAAGGGCTTTTGCGAACTTCTATCCGCAATGATGATCCGACATTCTTTTTGGTGCCGGGTGGACGCGGCGGCGAAATGGGCGAAGTGCCGGACGGCGATTACACAATACCGCTGGGCGAAGCTCGGACCCTGGCCGAAGGCGGCGACGCAACCATCGTTGCCATCGGCGCCATGGTGCGCCACGCCATGCAGGCCGCAAAAGAATTGGCGGAAGGGGGCATCGCCTGTGACGTTATCGATTTGCGCTCCTTGGTGCCTTTGGACGAAGGTGCGATCATCAAATCGGTGGCGAAAACCGGCAAGCTGATTATCGTCGATGAAGCCCGCGACCGTTGTTCGGCGGCCAGCCACATCGCCGCGATTATTGCCGATAAGGCCTTTAGCAGTTTAAAAGCGCCGATCCGCCGGGTGACGGTGCCCGATACCTGTATGCCCTACGCGCCGGATGCCGAGGCTGATTTGATCCCCAGCCCCGAACGCATCGCCCAAACGGTGAAGGAGATCGCGGCGCTATGAAGGTCAATTTGAAACTGGTGCGCATCGGCATGAATATGCAGGATGCGACAATTGTGAAATGGCACAAACAACCGGGCGAAAATTTTGCCGTCGGCGAGCCGATCTACGAGTTCGAAACCGAAAAAGTGACGCAGGAAGTCGAAGCCACCGCCGCCGGCACCCTCTTTGAAATCGCCGTGCCCGAAGGCGAAGTGGCGGAAGTCGGCGATGTCATCTGCACGGTCGAGCTGGACGACTGATCATGGCGAAATTTAAGACCAACAAGATCGACCATACGGGCGTCACCGTTTCCGACATAAATGCCTCGCTTGCGTTCTACCATGATGTGTTCGGCTTTGATGTGACCGAACCTCGCCGTCTGGAAGGGGAATTTTTCGAAACCTTGACCGGCGTTAAGGACGCCAAGCTGGACGTTGCCTATGTAGAAGCGCCGGGACACCGTATCGAATTGCTGCAATACACAATACCCGGCGAACGGAAGCCGTCTACTTTGCGCCCGTCTGATCCGGGTTTCGTCCATCTGGCCTTCGAAGTGGAAGACATCGACGAAGTTGTGACGGCCATCCGCGAAGGCGGGTTTGAGCCGGTCTCAAAGCCGCTGACATCGGAAGCGGGCCTGCGCAAAGGATGGCGCGCGGTCTACACCCGCGATCCCGACGGCAACGTGATAGAGTTCCTGCAACCGCCCAAGGAATAGGAGAAGGGCATGAACAGTTCCGATCATTCTCTGCCCGCCGCCGGCGACAGGCCGCCCGCAATTTATACCCGGGCCCCCGAACATGACGGCATGATCCAAGACCTGGATGTCATGGTCGCCATGCGCGATGACGTTAATCTCTGCGTCGATGTGTATCGCCCCGATGTGCAAGGTAAGTTTCCGGCGCTTGTCGCCTTCGCCATCTACAATAAAGATATGCAAGGCCCGGTATTGGCCGAAGCGCTGCCACCGCAACCGGCTTACGCGCCGCTATGGACCGGCCCGTTGGAAGCCGGCGATACCGAATTCCTGGTGTCGCGCGGCTATGTCCATGTGATCGGCGGGCCGCGCGGCGTCGGCAAATCCGAAGGCGGCGGATCGCGCGAATGGGACTGCTATGATTTGATCGAATGGGCGGCCGCGCAGCCTTGGTGTGACGGCAATGTCGGCATGATCGGTATATCCGGCTTCGGCGCCGAACAATTGGCCGCCGCCAAGCAGCAGCCACCGCATTTGAAAGCCATCTTCCCGTTCGATTCCAGGGGCGCCTATGGCTTTATGGGTGGATTCAGGGACGAACAACCGGGCGGCGTTTTGCACCTGTTCCGCTACATGGTTGGGGTCTATTCGGCCTTTCACCAGACGCGCGGCCAGCCGGGGGCGTTGCCGGAGGAGCGCGACGCCAAGTGGCGGGCGGCGATGGAGAACCCCGATTACAAGATGTACCCCCACATTTTTAATGTGCTGGCGCAAAAGGGCGAACACATGCCCGCCTATTTCGAACTTTTGATCGATCCTTATGACCGGGTCGAATGGGTCGAACAAAGCGAGGCTGATTTTGCCAAAATTCAAGTGCCGACTTATACCGGATCGGGCTGGTACGGCTATACCTACAAGACCCATTTGAACGGCTGTCAAACCTGGTTCAAAAAAATTCAGGCGCCCAAAAAACTAATGCTGACCGGTCCGGCGCATCTGGAACGGCCCTTCCATTCTTTCCACGGCGAAATCCTGAAATGGAACGACCATTGGCTGAAGGGGTTGGACACCGGCATCATGGACGAAGCGCCGGTGCGCTATTGGGTGATGGGCGAAAATGCTTGGCGCGATGCCGAAGATTGGCCGGTGCCGGGAACCGAATGGATCAATTTCCATTTGAACAGCTGGGGGCGATTGAGCACGGAGCCGTTCGAGCCCAAGAGCGCCAATGGACGCCAACCGCCCGATAGTTTCGTGCAGATGCCGATATCCCAGACCACCGAAATTCAAAAACTGCGCTATGTCAGCGAGCCGCTGGCCGAAGACATGCTGGTCGCCGGGCCGTCATCGCTGACCCTCTACGCCGCCATTGATTGCGACGACACCAACTGGATTGTGATCTTAAAAGACATCGGGCCTGATGAAAGTGTCATGACCGCCAGGGAAGGGGAGCGCCGCCCGGCATCGAACCTACCCGAACGCGAATTGACGCGCGGCTGGCTGAAAGCATCTCACCGGGCGCTGGATGAGGCGCGCTCGGAACCGGGACGGCCTTGGCACCCGCTGACCCGCGAAGCGCAAAAACCAGTCACGCCGGGCGCGGTCGAGGAATACCAGATCGATATCCTCGCGACCGCGAATATGTTCAAGAAGGGCCACCGTATTTGCCTTGAAATTACTTGCCTGGATTTGCCTTCCGGGGTCGGTGGCGCAACCAATGTGGAATATATTCCCTATCACATCTGTTCCTCAAAAACGGTGCTGCACACGGTCTATCACGATTTCGAACACCCTTCGCATCTGGCGCTTCCGGTGGTGCCGAGCGCGGCGGGCTGAAATTAGATGATTAATGCCGCCATATCCGGGCTTGGGCGCTGGGGCAGCGTTCTGGTTAAATCGGTGCAGGGTAAAAGCGATAATATCCGGTTTGTTTCAGGCGTTGTGCGTGACATTCCAAAATACCTGGAACTGGCCGACGAGACCGGCATTCAGCTCACTGATGATTACGCCGCCGTGTTGGCCGACCCCGGTGTGGACGCGGTTGTGCTGGCGACCCCGCCGTTCACCCATGGCGGCGATATTACCGCTGCGGCAAAGGCGGGCAAACATATATATGCCGAAAAACCCCTGACCCTGGACCCTGCCGAAGCCCGCGAAATTGCCGATATTTGCACATGCGCCGGCGTCACCTTGGCGGTCGGTTTCAACCGGCGTTTTTATCCTTCCATGCAAGCCTTGGGCGCCTTGATCGCCGATGGGCGCATCGGCAATATCTTGCATGTGGAAGCGCAATTTTGTGGGCCGACCAATTACCGGACGCCGGAAGGATCGTGGCGATCGGAGCGGGGTGCCAATCCGGCCGGCGGCATGGTGCCGCGCGGCATCCATTGTCTGGACGCGATGATCGATCTGGTCGGCGATGTGGCTTCGTTGAGCGCGCTTAGCGATAACCGCGAACGCGGTAACGATATCGACGACACCACCAGCGTTCATTTGAAGTTTCAAAATGGCGCCACCGGGTATCTCGCGACAATCATGGCGACCGGCGAATATTGGCGCTTTCATGTATTCGGCTCGAACGGCTGGATCGAATTGTCCGACCCTCAAAGCCTGACCATTTCTGATCTGGACGGAAATTTGGAAACCCAAAGCTTTGATACGGTTGATCTTGAACGGTGCGCCCTCGAAGCTTTTGCCGCTGCCATCGAAGGCGGCGGCGCGTTCCCGGTCGATCCTGCCCAAGCCGTGCATGGCGTCGAAGTCCATAGCGCCATTACCCGCGCCATCGAGACCGGCCAAGTCGTATCGCTCGGCTGATTTCATGCCGGACATATCTGCATCTCAAATGATTCTGCCCTTCGGCACCACGAGCTGGACGGCGGAACGCCTGCGCCTGGAGCCTCGGCCAGGCGGCGGCTGGGAGCATGATTGCCCGGTTCACTACGCGGTGGTGGATGAAAGCGCGGCGCAGCGGCTTTACAGCCCGACCTATAATATCCCGGCGCCGACCCATTTGGCGCCGGCGGATCAGGCCGCCATGTATCGGTTCTTGAAAGACCGGGCCGGCGGGCTTTCCGATATCTGGAACAAACGCCAGCGGCGCTTCATCGATCTCTATTTTGAATTCGCCGCTTTGCATCTGGCCGTACACGGCGCCGAAGTAGATGAAATGGCGGCCGAGTTCGGTGGGCTGTTTGAACGCGGCCATTGGCTGTTTTCGGCTATCACACCTTTGCCCCAGGCACATATATATGTCGGCGGCGGCGAAGGCGCTTCGCGCTTTGTGATCGCGCCAATATGTTTGTGGACGGCATCCGGCGGGCTTGCCATTTACTTTCCAGGCGCCGAGACCTCCGGCGGCAAAATTGAAAGCGATCAGGCGAAATTACGGGATGCGGAGTTAAATGTGCTGGAAATCACCGAAGCCGACCTCGCCTCGGTCGATTCTCTGGCGGCGGCCTTGCCGGATATGATAAAATTTTTCTGGCGCGGCGAGGCCCTTCCGATGGGCCCGTTCGCCGGCGCTTTGCCCGAAGCCCTAAATCTGGATCTCCATCTCTAAGATATAGAGCCCGCCGGTGGAGCGGTCGACGCAATAGACGATGCGGTTTTCGTCCACATAGACATCGTTGATCTGCGCCGCGCCGGAACGCGAGCCTTCGGGGTTTTCGGGGATGAAATGGGCGATCTCGGCTGGATGGTAGGGATCGCCGGTGTCGAACACGCGAAGGCCGCCATTGAAAAATGTCGCAAAGACAAATCGGTCCGATCGGTACGACGGCCCCGGCCGGTTTTCATGGAGATTGTGCGAACCATAGCGCCCGCCGCGGTTTCTAAATTCTTCTACCGGCGGGATCGGCAAGGTGCCGATCGGCACCAAATTATCTTCGTTGCGGGCATCGACGACCCAGGTCAGTTTCGGCCAGTCTTCGCCGCCGTCGCGGATGCATTCATCCGTCACAATCAAGAGATCGCGGCTGAGGAGCGGCAGGACAGTGTGCATGAAACCGTTTTGCGGCGGGTGCGGGTTCCAATGGCTGACCGGTTTAGGATTAGCTTTATCGGAAATATCCAAAATAAACATGCCGCCGTCGAGATAGGCCATGTAAAGCCGGTCGGGCCGTTCCGGATAGACATTTGTATTGTGGGCGCGAAAGCCGCTATCGAACACCGGGTGGCGGGTAGGTGGGTCTTCACTATCGCCTTCCATCAAGCCTGGAATCCACCAGCGCCCGACATCCACCGGCTTCGACGGATTTTTAACATCGATACAGCGATAAAATTGGTTGTCGGCCAAATTGCGCGGCTGCACATCGGGGGCGCCGCCGGCGAAATGGATATATTCGCCGTCGACGAACCACAATTGATGGACGCCCATCGAATGAGGCCCGGCGCAATCGAAGAAGGAAATGCTCTTGGGGTCTTCCGGATTGGAAATATCGAACAATTCGATGCCCGCCGGGTCTTGCCCGAAACCGGGCGCCAGGGTGCCCGGTTCGGCCCGCGTCTGATAGGCGACGGCCATGATATCGCCGCACACCTCAAGCGAATTGGAGCGCACGCAATCATTGGCGATATCGCGCTGCACAATTACCTTTGGATTTTTAGGGTCGGTGACATCGACGCCGGTGAAATTTTTGGGCGGGCCTTCATGGGCCAGCCACATGATGCGCCGCCCGCCGGACGCTTCTTGGATCGACATGCCTTCGCCGATGCCGCCCCAGCCGACCAAGGTATCGTGGGCGATCAGTTTCAAATTGGATAATTCGTGACCGGACATGGCGCTCCCCTTTAATTTTTTTTAATTCAGGTTAGCCCACGTTAAATCGGCGCTAGATACGCGGCAAGCACCTTATCCAAGGCCGCCGAAACCCCATCGGCGTTGAGGTTTCGGGCGATGATAACAACGCGGCTTGATTTCGCTTCGTTGCCCCAGCCTTCCAGCAGCTTGGGCTGATGCAATGTTGTCTGGATGCCGTGGATTACAACCGGCTGTGCGCAGCCTTCGATATCTAAAATTCCCTTGATGCGGAGAACATCGCCGCCGCGCAACGATGCGATGGATTGCAGCCAGCGCCGAACGGCAGGCCAAGGCAGGGGGGCGTTCCGGGTAATGGCGAAGGCGCTTATATCGTCGCCGTGACGGTTAACGTCATGGCTGTGGGCAGAGGCCAATTCTTCGCCGAGCCAGGCTTGTACGTCGCCGCCTTTTAAGCCCGCATCGAAGGCGTTAAGGGCGAATATAATCTCCGGTTCTATTTGGCCGTCCCGTATTTCGGCTATTTGCGCGCTGGGGTTCAAATCTTTAAGCCTTTCCACCAGCCGCGCCGCTTTATCATCGCTGGCCAAATCGGTTTTGCTGAGCAAGAGGAGATCGGCGATCGCCGCTTGTTTGCGGGATTCAAGCTGATCATCCAATTGTGCCCAGCCGTGCACCGCATCGACCAGTGTGGTGATGCCGCGCAATTGAAAATTGCGGCTCGTGACCGCATCGGACAACAGCGATTGTAGGATCGGCGCCGGATCGGCAAGGCCGGTGGTTTCGATGACAACCCGGCGGAATGGGGGGATGCGCCCCATATTGCGGCGCACGATCAAGGTCTCCAGTGTATCCAGTAAATCGCCGCGAATTGTGCAGCAAAGGCAGCCGTTATTGAGCAACACGGCATCTTCGAACGAAGATTCCACCAGCGCGTGATCTATGCCGACCTCGCCAAACTCATTTATAATGACGGCGGTATCGCTCATATCCCGGCCATTCACCAGGTGATTGAGCAGGGTTGTCTTGCCGCTGCCCAAAAAGCCGGTAATCACATATACGGCAATGGCCGCGTCTGATCCGTCCATGGTCGATATTCCGCCAATCACATAAAGTTACAAAATTGTAACATGTTAGCCACACGCACGTAATGTTAGTGACCTATATTGCTCAGTGTTGAGAGACGGGCAACTCCTCCCCCCGACCTCCCCTGTAGAGTAGGCTTCGGCCTGGCCCGCCTCAACAGTCTCCTTGTTAGACTCAACCGGCCCCGGATTTTCGGGGCCGGTTTTTCTTTGGAACAAATTGAAGTGCCGCCCCTAATTTGATATGCACTGCGAAAGGGCCAAATGCGGCGCCGCCACGCGGCTGGGACAGGGAGAGAATAACAATGCCTGATGGTTTAGGTTTGAACATAGATCGGCTGGTCGAGCCGGACCGCGTCCATAAATCTTGTTATGCCGATGACGGCATATTCGAACAGGAACTGGACAAAATATTTTATAAATCCTGGATCTATATCGGCCACGAATCTCAAGTCCCCAATGCGGGTGATTATTGGACCACCTGGGTCGGGAAAGAGCGCATGATCCTCTCCCGCGCTGAGGATATGAGCGTTCACGTTCTCTATAACCGTTGCCCACACCGGGGCGCGATGTTGTGCAGCGCCAAGAGCGGCAATGCGGGCAAGGCGTTCCGCTGCCCGTACCATGCGTGGCAATTTCATATGGATGGCAGCGTCCGCCAAATCCCGATGAAGCAGGGCTATGAAGATGTCGGCATCAATGTCTTAGATGACGATCGCTTCGCCGTGCAAAAAGCCGAACGCTACGATATTTACCGTGGTTTCGTTTTCGCCAGCCTGTCGGAAGACGGGCCTGACCTTTTGAC
>JABMOP010000143.1 GCA_013204125.1 Rhodospirillales bacterium
GAAATAAAGCGCGTAAACCGGGAACACGGCCCCGGCGCAATTCTCGCCGGGCGTTCATCCCACCATACATGGGGCAATGTCGGCTATTACATCAGCGCCTATAACCGTTTCACCAATATCATCGGCGCGACGACGACCATGCTGAACCCCGATAGTTGGGAGGGCTGGTACTGGGGCGCGATGCACCATTACGGCCATTCTATGCGCAATGGCGGCGCCGAAATTTACGGGCAGGTCGAAGATTGCCTGAAGGAATGCGAATTAATTGTTTATTGGGCCAGTGATCCCGAAGTCACCAACGGCGTCTACGGATCCTTCGAAGGCACCATCCGCCGCCAATGGGCAAAAGACCTCGGTATCCAGAGTGTTCATATTGATCCCTTTTTGAATGAAACCGCCGCATTTGTGGGTGGCAGATGGTTTGCGCCCAGGCCAACGACCAGCCCGGCGCTGGCGCACGCCATTACCTATGTCTGGATGACCGAGGAACTTTACGACAAAGAATATGTGGAAACCCGCACGACGGGGTTCGATAAATGGCAAGGTTATATTCTTGGGCACGATGACGGAATTCAGAAATCTCCCGAATGGGCCGAAGAGGAAACGGGCGTTCCGGCGCGTGAAATCCGCGCCCTTGCCCGCGAATGGGCAAAGAAGAAGACTTACCTCGCCGCCGGTAGTATGGGAACGACCCTCGGCGGCGCCTGCCGTTCGGCAACCGGCGCGCAATGGGCGCGCTCGATGATTTGCCTGATGGCCATGCAAGGCCTTGGCAAGCCGGGGATCAATTTCGGTAATCTGCAATTTGGCGCCCCGATCGACTACAATTTCTTTTTTCCGGGCTACGCCGAGGGCGGTATGAGCGGCGATCTCGCCAATTCGGCATCGGCGATTAATCTCTATCAGCGTATGCCGCACTTGCTCAGCATGAACCCGAATTTGCAGACTGTACCCAGGCTTAAAATGCCCGAAGCGATCCTTGAGGGCAGCGCCGAAGGCTATCCCATCGACATTCGCTCCATCGAAGGGCAATTTATTCCGGTCAAATATCCGGCGCCTGGGCATTCGCCGGTGCGTATGATGTATAAATATGGCTCGTCCTATATCGGCACCCAGCCGAACAGCAACCGCTATATCAAAATGTATCAGTCCGACAAACTGGAATTTGTTGTAACGCAGGCCATCTGGAACGAAGGCGAAGTGCCCTTCGCCGACGTAATTTTGCCGGCCTGTACGAATTTCGAACGCTGGGACATCGGTGAATGGGCGAACCCGGGCGGGTACGGACACGACTGGATCGGACAATTGAACCATCGGGTGATCGGGCTTCAGCACCCGGCAATCGAGCCCCTTGGCGAATCCAAATCGGATTTCCGCATATTCCATGAAGTTTGTAAGCGGCTTGGCCACGGCGCCTATTTTTCCGAAGGTGTAACCGAACTGGATTGGGTAAAGCGCATGTTTGATGCGTCGGATCTACCCAAACATATCGGTTGGAAAAAATTTATGAAAAAAGGCTATTTTGTCGTGCCGCCCGAAGCCGAGAAGACGCGCCCCAAAACATCGTACCGCTGGTTCGCCGAGGGGCGCAAAAAAGACGTTCCCGAACCGCACCCCTTGCCCGGATCCTACGGCGAAGACTTCCTGGACGGATTGCAGACCCAATCGGGTAAGATCGAGTTTGAAAGCCAAAGTTTGAAACGCTACGGCGAAGACCCGGAACGTCCACCCCTAAACAAATACATACCGTCCTGGGAAGGGCTGCAAACGACCGATCTTGTGGCAAAATACCCGTTGCAGCTTATATCGCCGCACGCGCGCTACAGCTTCCATACCAAGGGCGACGGCAAAGACAGCTCCGTCAACGATATCCCCGACCACCGTGTCTTGATTGATGGTCATTATTACTGGATTGCCAGATTGAATGCCGGCGATGCAAAGGCGAGGGGTATCGGCGAAAATGACTTGGTAAAACTGTTCAACGACCGGGGCGCAGTCATTTGTGCCGCCAAATTGACCGAGCGCCTTCGCCCGGGAGTCGTTCATGCGCGGCAAGCCTCCGCCGTTTATAAACCGATCGGAAAACCCGGAAATTCAGCAGATCTGGGTGGCTGCATCAATTTGTTGACACCGGGCCGCACGCAGACTCCAAAGACCCATTCAGCGGCTTATAATTCATGCCTCATCCAAATTGTAAAATGGGATGGCGAAGATCATGTGGTGGAACCGGCATCGGATGCACGCTCCGCTGAGTCCGAAACGGTTCAAGTGTGAATGAAATGAAAAAATGGAATCTCGTCGTCGATGTGGCCAGATGCCACAACAGCCAAAATTGCTTTTTGTCGGTGGTGGATGAATACGCCGGCAATGAATATCCCGGCTATACCGCGGAAATGCCGCTGCATGGCCATCGTTGGATCGATATCTTAAGGAACGAGCGCGGCCAAGCGCCGATGGTTGATGTCGCCTATCTGCCGACGATGTGTAACCATTGCGACGACGCGCCCTGCATGGCCGCAGCGGAAAATGACGCGATCACAAAGCGTGCAGACGGCATCGTGATGATTGATCCCGAAAAGTCGAAGGGCCAAAAGCACTTGGTTAATGCCTGTCCCTACGGCGCCATTTGGTGGAACGAAGAACTTGAGGTTCCCCAAGCCTGGAATTTTGATGCCCATTTGTTGGATCGTGGCTGGAAAGAACCGAGATGCGTGCAGGCCTGCCCAACCGGTGCATTACGTTCCTATCTCATCGAAGACACTGATATGGCGGCAAGGGTCGAACGCGATAGTCTGGAGGTTCTGCATCCGGAACACGGCGCCCACCCACGCGTCTATTATAGAAATCTCGGTCAATTTACCAAATGCTTCATCGGCGGCAGCGTCGCCGGAGACATCGCCGGCGTCGAAGAATGCCTGTCCGGCGCGGTTGCCGTGCTGCGCAAGGGGGCAGAGAAAATTGCCGAGATTGAGACCGATGCGTTCGGTGATTTTAAATTTGATTTTCTTGATGCTGACAGCGGCGAATACAGCGTCGAAATTATGCACGCGGATTTTAGCTCCACCACCTTGAATGTCGAACTGGCCGCTTCGGTTTATATGGGATTGATTAAGCTCGAACCCCGCTAAGAGATTTTCACCCGATTGAAAGTTATGCTTTTAATGTTGCCCGCCGCTAATGTTGCCCGCCGCGCCTTTCGAAATAACGCTGGTGATATTCTTCAGCCTGATAAAATTCAGAAGCTTCGGTTATTTCGGTGACGATTGGGTTCTTGAAAGCACCACCGCTCTGTTTTTGCGATAGCGATTCGACCGCTGCTTGGTTTTGCTCCGGCGAATGGTAATAAACTGCCGAGCGGTACTGCGTGCCGATATCCGGGCCCTGGCGATTAAGGGTCGTCGGGTCGTGGATGTCCCAAAACACATCAAGTAGTTTTTCGTAGCTGACCTTATCAGGATCAAATTCCACCTGAACGACTTCGGTATGGCCGGTTGTCCCGGTACACACATCTTCGTAGGACGGATTGCTGGTAGCGCCGCCGGAATACCCGGAAACCGCATCGATTACGCCATCTATACGGCGAAATGCATCTTCGATGCCCCAGAAGCAGCCTGCTCCGAAAGTCGCTAATGCCATTAGAAATTCTCCTCTGCGTTTAATAGGCCCTGAAACTGTATTTAATACATTTAATTCGAATTGCAATTTCGGGTCGGACCAGAACCGCGCTTACCATACGCCTCACAACTGAATTTCACTGCCCCTAAATAATCACATTTTTGACATATCCCTATGCATTTGCTTGTTAGCGTCGTAAATGGCACTTATTAACGTGATTCAAGGGAATATTTCTACGCGGCCCAAAGTAGCGGCGATATATTTTGTAAAAACGCTGGTTAAATATGCTCAAAAAGTTTTCTTCGACTAAACGATTTGCCGACAAAGTCCCTATCGCAATCGGCAGGACGCTTCGGTCGATCTTGGTGGTCTTTATTTTGTCCCTTTGGCAGATGTCTGCCCAAAACGCATATGCGGGTCCGGCAACCGAACTGGTTGAAAAGTTTCATAGCGTATTGATCGACGTCATGAAAAAAGCGGACAAGATGAATGTTCAAAAACGATACGATATTTTATTGCCCCGGGTTCAAGAAACGTTCGAGCTACCTTTTATGGTTAGGATCACCTCCGGGGTAATTTGGCGCAAAGCGAGCGCGCCTGAAAAAGAAATGCTCCTAGACGCCTTTACCCGGATGAGCGTCAGCACTTATGCCTCCCGATTTGACAGGTATTCGGGTCAAAAATTCGAAACAATAAAAGAGATATCCGGCCCAAAGGGATCGATGCTGGTACAGACAAAGATCGTTAGCCCCGGTGATCCGCCGGTAAAGCTAACCTATGTGATGATGAAATTCGACGCCAAGTGGCGCGTCATTGACGTCATATTGGCAGGTGGCATAAGCGAATTGGCGCTCCGCCATTCGGAATACCGGGCCATCTTAAAAGAATCCGGGCCTAAAGAATTGGCGCGCGTCCTCGTACTCAAATCTAATCAGTTGTTGAAATAACGCTGGGACACCCGGCCAATTATGGTTTAGGCGCATCCCGGGATTGAAGCGCTTCGACGGCCTCGGTTGGTTTAAAAATATAAAAGACAATCAACCCCCATCCAATCCAGATAATTTCACGTATTCTCCTGATTAGCGCGGTGGCGAGGCCGGCGGACGGCGATCCCGTTAAGGCGGCCCCTATAAGCACGATAGCGCCCTCCTGCGCGCCGATGGCGGCAGGTATAAAGAATACGGCAGAGCGAACCATCTGCGCCACGGCTTCAATAATCCAGGCATCCCAGAAGCTGACAGGATGGCCAATAAAATAAAGGGTGACGTATATTTCTCCTACCCCAAGCAGCCAATTGGCGAAAGTCAGAGCTAAGGCCCCAAAATAGCGGTTTCGCTGCTTTGTATAGAAATGAACCAGCCGCCCATCGACGTCTTCGAGGTGGCTCAGATATTTGCTAAGACGCCTAAAACTCTGCCGCTGGCTCAAAATAGAAACGAATAAGGACATCAATTTAAATCGCTGGATAACAAAGAATGCCAGCACGCCTGTAGAAAATACAGCAAGCCCGATCAAAGCCGCGTTCGAATAGCTTTCAAGTTTCTCCGACCAAGTCATGAGCGCGAAACCAGCAGCCAAAAATATAACCAGTGAAACGACGATCAAGGTTTTGGAAAGCACCAGCGAAGTAATGCCTTCGCGGTAATCAATGCCGTAGCAGCGTTTCAGTAAAACCGCTTTAACCGGTTCTCCGCCGACGCTGCCGGCGGGGAGTACGCTGTTGAACGCCTCGCCGACAAGCCGGACCTGATAAAATCGATAGAGCCAGGCCAACGTCAACGGCACCGATGGGACCGTCAATTGCCATGCCAGGGCATCGATCAGAAAAGCAGCGAAATAAAGCGCCAGAACCAGGACAAAGCCCCAGCCGATATTGCCGGCAAGGTCGATTGCCGACCGGAAATCGGTTTTGGCCACTACCAAGGCAAATAAAGCCAGACCGCACACCAATAGTAGAATTTTAATATTTCGCATGATCGCCTTTGCCCGATAGTTTAAATGGCGTCAAACATGGTGATCCTCACCGCGAACGGCAAAAAACATTATCCAATATGCCTGAGCGCCGATGGCAGCCAATGGCAAAAGATATTGCAGTCCGTCTAAGAGCGCCACCGCCAACAGGATAAAACAAAAATCTGCGCGGCTAAATTCACGAAGCGCCACCGACAGAGTATTGATCACCTTAGGCTTGCCGTCCGGCATGGGCTCTGCTTCTGGATCTACCGAAGGAGAAGGGTCTGTTTCCCTTCGGTGCTGCCAACCCATATACAACGAGAATGCATAGTTGATGGTGCCGCCGAGCGCAGCAGCCCAACCAAACCAAATCCAAATGGATTGATGGGTACCCGCATAAATACCGTGTCCCATGGCCGCAAATAACAATGAGCTAACAAGCCAATCGGCAAAAGTATCTAATTTTTCCCCAAATGGGCTGCCCAACTGTTTGGCGCGCGCTACTTCTCCGTCACAATTATCAAAGATGTAATTTAATATAAGGAATACACCGGCTAGAACATTCAGCTCGTAGCGGCCGGGCAATAGACAAATAGCCGCCGCCAAGCCGATAGGAATGGAAATAGAAGTTACTTGGTTTGGTGTTAGCTTTGTTCTGAGCAGTAAAAAGGTAACCGGGTATGAAAAATGCCTTATCAGCGGAAATATAGTCTTCGGCTTCCGTTGCCGGTGGATATCTGCGATCGAATTCATCGTCTGTCTTTCTTCAGCGGCCAAGTGCTTAAGAGCGCCGGCAAGACCGTCAATGTGCTGATCAGCGTCAAGGAAATGGCGACGGTGAGCAAGACACCCATGCTTGCTGTCCCTGGATGGCTGGAAATTGCAATACTGGCGAACGAGCCGACGGTCGTAAGGGCGCTGAAAACGACGGCTCTAGGTGTGCTGGTTGCCATCGCTCCTAATTTTTCGGATAAATTTTTCTCGCGCATGAGGATGTGAATGGCGCTGGCGATCCCAAGCCCGAACAAAAGCGGCAAAACAATGACATTCGCAAAATTGAACGGGAGATCAGCCAGCACCGACACCGCCATGGTCAGGCTTGCCGCCACGATCAAGGGTGCAAATATATATAAAATTTCTTTCAAGGCCCGGGTGACGATGAGTACCAATAAGGCAATCAATGCGAACGACAACCCGGCAGCTTGAATAAATGAATTAACCACCACCCGGCCGGCTTCCAATATGGTGACGGGAGAGCCCGCGGCGTTTGGGGCGATAGCCCGAACTTCGCTCACAAATATCTTGAGCGCGGCGCGGTCGGTCATATCAAATTTTGGCACGACCACAATTTTGGCCCGCCCATCCTTTGCGAGTTGGCGGGATTTCAATTCTTGGGGCAGGGCGCCCACATCGACATTTGAGGTATCAAGTGCGGTGCGCAATTCTCTTAATCGTTCGGGCAATGTTGCGACCAGGCGATGTTCCAACTCCTTCAAAATTGAGGGAGATGCCTTAGATTTCTGCAATATTTTTTTCAAAGCGCGGGATATATTTTTTAATTCCTCTGCCAAATTTCCGCCGAGACCGGAATAATCCTTGTTATCGATGAGGGAAATAAAAGACGTAATCGCGGCCAAGCGTTCCTGATGGGTTGATATTGTCCTTTCCGGCTCAATGCTCAGTGAAGGCGCGATCGTGAAACCCAGGGTCTCTATAATTTCGAGTTTCCGGTTTTGGTCGCCTGGGATCAAACTATTGAGCGTAATTGCAGATTTGACGCTGGAAAGTTTTTCGATGCGTTTGGATAGTTTGGCGGCTTGGGTCAGGTTGCTTGCAAGAATTTCTATGGTGTAGGGGCCTTGGTCCGTGGCCGCCATTAAATCAAACAAGGCGCTCACGGATTCGGTGTTCTCGTCCTTTAAATTCAACGGATCGAAATCAAAACCAACTTTTGGGATTAGGGCCAACCCAATGAGCCCTGCGACACCGACGGCAATGCCCACTGGGCGGGTCCAAAGATAGGATGCGCCCTTAAGGCTAGGCACGTGGCTTTTGACGTCTTGGATCGCTGCGCCCCCGCTCGCCGCCAAAATCGCAGGAAGCAATGTTAGATTGGCGAACAGCGCCACCGCCATGCCGCCGCTGGCGATGACGCCAAGCTCTTTAAGCCCAACATAATCTGTTGGAACAAAGGCCAAAAACCCGATGGCCGCGGCCACCGCCGATAAAATCAGGGCATTGCCGATATCGCCGGCGGCTTCGATCAATGCGGCATCGGTGTCGATACCGGCCAGGACCGCTTCTTTGTAGCGAAGCGTATAGTGGATGCCAAAATCCACGCTGAGCCCAATAAACAAGACTGCGAAGGCAACCGAAATTAAATTCAACGTGCCGACCGCCAGCGCCGCAAACCCCGCCGTCCAAAGCAAACCGGAAATGAGCGTCAGCAAAACGGCGGCCGCTAGGCGAACCGATTTGAGGCCCCATATTAGTAAAATTATTACCAACGAAATTGATAACGCCCCGGCGATGCCCAATCCATCAACCACACTTTCCAATTCTTCCTGTTCCAAGGCCACCGACCCGGTCAGGCGCGCGCGTACGCCATAACGGTCTTTAAGTTCCAGCTTCAGAAACAATTGGCGCAATCGATTGATGGCATCCGTTCCCGGTTGCAACGACGCGTAATCGAGGCGTGGCTGAATAACGATGGTTCTGAATTTTCGGGCGGCGGCATTTTTGCTGCCGGAAATGATCTCGCGCCAGGACATCCGTTTGGGGCTGCCCGATATTTGTGCTTCGATCACGCGGGCAGTGGAGCCAAGCAGATCACCGAGGGTAATCTGGCCTGGCGCGTTTCCGTCACTGCCAATTTCTTTCACGACCAAGCGGAATACATCGAAGAGGCCAGGAAGCGTAGGATCGTTCCAAAGTCGGCCGATGAAAGGCTGTGCATCGTTGAGGCGCTGGGTGAGGTCCACCAATTCCTCTTCATCCAAATACAGAAATCCATTTTTGACGAAAAATGGGAGGCCTTCCGGATCGAACACTTCGCCAAACAGAGCCGGTGATTTTTTAAGCTCTGTCGTTAGGACCTTGGCTGCATCGGCCAATAAATCCGCATTGCCGGCATCGAGGACGACAACTATATTGTCGTTCAATTGCGGAAATGCCTCATTCAGTGCTTTGGAATTTTGCCGAAAGGGAAGGTCCGGCGATAGCATGTCTTCGGTGTTCGTGTTTATGCCGATGTTCAAAGCGGCAAAATAGGCAATGCCGATTGTGGCGGCAAAAAATAAAATGATGGTGGATATCGCCCGCTTTGCAACGAGCCCGACCCACCAGCGAAGGGTCATATTGGATTTAATCAAGAGATATATGTCCGTATCCGAAACCGGTTACTGCCTCAAGCTTATAGCCCCGAGTTTCAGCCGGGCGCAAGTTCAGCGCAGCTCTAGCGCTGAAAACTTGACTTATTGGGCGCCGTCAAACACCTATGGACCATTATGAAAAAACCACCTTGGGATCAACAAATTGCCAGGGTCCTCGTTCGCCCATTGGCGGCAAGCCCTATAAGGCCCAACCATATTTCAGCCCTGACCCTGTTGTTGGCGCTGTTTGCAGCGGCCTTGTTCGCCGGCGGTGATCCTGTGGCGGCCCATTGGGGCGCTGGAATTTTTATCCTATCGCGGTTTTTGGACCACTTCGATGGCGAACTTGCCCGCCAACAAGGAACCACATCCAGGCTTGGATACTATCTGGACTATGTTTCAGGCGGTATCAGCTATGCCGCCCTCTTTATTGGTCTTGGCCTGGGGTTTATGGGCGCGTTTGGCGTCTGGGCGGTGATATTGGGCGGCGCAGGCGCGCTTTCAGCGCTCGTCTCGCTGTTTTCTAACTTGGCGATTGATCAGCAGCTTTTTGACGGTAAGGGCGGTGAAGCGGTCGGCTATCCTGGCTTCGCCGGGTTCGAGCTTGAAGACGGTATATATTTATTGGGGCCGATTACCTGGATCGGGTTGTTGAGTCCGTTTTTCATCGCTGCCGGGATCGGCGCCAGTATTTATTGCCTCTGGTCACTTTTCACCTATGTGAAGCTCGCTGCTCAAAATAAATAGATCAGTTAGGATCGCGCGAAGGCGCCGTGCCAAACAGGTTTTTCCGGTGATAAAAAATAAAGATTAGCGCGAATAGGCTTGCGCCTAAGGATGCCGCCAGGATCAAGCCTTCGGCCCACCCCAATAGCATCGCAATCGGCACAAACAACATGGCGTCGTCAGGGTCAAACCCGGAAGGATTTTTGATCTCGGCTGCGCGTTCGCCCTTACGCGCTTCGATCCTCATGACCGAAGCCAGCACCGAAAGTACTGCAATACCGGCGATCACGCCCAGCGGAACAGCCCAGCCACCTAAATTCCCGCCGCGCAATCCAAAGCCGATGCCGACAAAAACCAGGGCGTTGCTCAAGCTATCTGCAACCAAATCATAGACATGCCCGAATTTGGACGTTCTGCTTTTCAGGCGGGCCAGAATTCCATCAGCGCGATCAAGAAATAGCGATAACACGAATACGCCACTTGCGTAGATGTGCCAGGGCGTGCCGCCCATACCGTAGAGCCCCGCGGCGCCAAGGCCTGTAGCAAGGCGCGCCGTGGTCAATTGGTTCGGTGTAATACCGGTGCGGACCAGCGGGCGGACGCCCGTTTCGACAATACGGTGTATCCAGGTATCGTGGCTAATGGCACCTTCTCCCTTAATTCGTTGTGGTCCGGGATAACAAATATAGAATGGTTGCCTGAACTTAAAGCAACTGATGACAATTAGAGCTAAAAAATATGGACGAGCCGCTTTTATTAACACCGGGACCGCTGACCACATCGATGAGCGTCAAACAGGCGATGCTTCGCGATTGGGGGTCCAGGGACGTAGATTTCATCGAATTAACCCGCGGCATTTGCGATGACTTGTTACGCATGGCTGGGGTGGACCCGAAGGAAAATAAATATGCCTGTGTGCCCGTGCAGGGCAGCGGTACATTTGCCATCGAAGCGGCAATCAATACGTTGGTGCCGCCAGGCGGTAAGCTTTTGGTGCTCATCAACGGCGCCTACGGCAGGCGAATCGTGCAAATCTGTGAATACCAGGGCACGGCGCATGATATTCTGGAATGGGAGGAAGATCAGCCGCTCTCACCCCAGCAGTTGGGCGCCAAATTAGCAGGCGATCCATCCATCACCCATGTCGCCGCCATTCACTGTGAAACGACGTCCGGTATCTTGAACCCGATCGCTGAGATTGCAGAAACTGTTAAACATCACGGTCGAATATTCATCCTTGATGCCATGAGCAGTTTCGGAGCGATCGAAATAGATGCCCAAGCTTTGGCCTTGGCCGCTATCGTCGCCTCCGCCAATAAATGCATAGAAGGTGTCCCCGGGGTCGGTTTTGCAATCATTGAAACCGGGAAATTGGAAATGGCCCAAGGAAATTCATCAAGCTTGAGCCTCGATCTCCACGCGCAATGGATCGCATTTAAAAAGAATGGCCAGTGGCGGTTTACCCCGCCAACCCATGTCCTGGCTGCGTTGGCCCAGGCGATTGAAGAACATAAAGCCGAAGGCGGTGTTATTGGGCGCGGCCAGCGTTATACAAATAATTGCGATTTACTTATAGCCGGCATGAAAAAATTAGGCTTTGTTCCCTTGCTGGACAGCGAATTGCAGGCCCCTATCATCGTGACGTTTAAAACGCCGGGTGATCCAAAATTCAATTTCGATGATTTTTATAATGCGCTCCGGCGGCGGGGATTTGCTATATACCCCGGCAAGCTGACCCGTGCTGATAGTTTTCGTATCGGATGTATCGGCCGCATTGACGGGGATGACATTACCCGCGCAGTAAATGCCGTGAAAGAAACTTTAAACGAGCTTGGTATTGAAAACCCGGGGCCGGGTTGATCTGGTTTGTTATTCGGCGAGGAAATTTTTAAATCGCAACGCGACCTCGGCAGGCGAGACGGTGGGCCGACCCAAATTATCGATGGAACCCGGACCGATCATCATGCGGATAAAGTGCGGCCCGTCGCTCGAATTTGCGGCCGCCATCGCTTCTTTGAAACCTGCCAAATCATCACAGGTCCAAGCCGTCTGATAGCCGCAGGACGCGGCAACACCGGCGAAATCTACCTTTGGGCTGACGGTTGCCTGACCGCCAGTCGAATCATGGCTTCCGTTATCGAGAACGATATGGATCAAGTTTTTAGGGTGATAGGCGCCGATGGTGGCCAGGGCGCCAAGCTTCATCAAAGCCGCGCCATCGCCGTCCAGGACGATAACCTTGTTATTTGAATTCAACGCCACGCCGAGGCCCATTCCGCTGGCGCAGCCCATCGAGCCGACTTGGTACAGATGCTGTTTCCGATCTGAAATGGTGAACAGCTCCCGGCCGCATTTTCCCGTTGTCGCAATAATGGCGGCAGTGTCATCAGCTTCGCCGAGCAATGCTTCCAAGGTTTGATAGCGTGTGGTTGCGCCGTCGCCGCTTACCCGATCTTCCAAAATACCGCCTTCCGGGATTTCTTCCACTGCTTGTTCCAAAGCAGCGTCGGCGACCGCGCCTTTTTCCATGATCAAACCGAAAGGAAGACCGCTTTCATCCATCACTTTCTCTGCGGCGTCCAATATAGGCGCCACACCGTCTTTTGAGCGGGGGAATGTGAGGCAACGAACGCGGATCAATTCCATCAGGCTTTGCGTAATCTGGCTCATTAACTCGTGCTGAGGTTCATCCGACACGCCCGGTTGTCCGCGCCAGGTCGTGATTAATAACGTCGGAATACGAAACGGAAAATTCAGAGAGGTAATCGGATTTACGCAATTGCCGAGGCCTGAATTTTGGCACATGACAACGGTTTTACGACCCGCCAGCCAGGCACCGGCGGCGATCGCCACCGCTTCACCTTCACTGGCTGCGCCGACGTAGTCGGTTAAATCTGAACTGATTGTTCGGTTGATGAAGGGGGTCAGAAACGAGCACGGCACACCGGTATAAAAATTATAACCCCGCTCGGATGCAGGGACGATAAAATCATCGGCTTCGATCATAAAAACCTCTGCGCATCTTCAAGATCGGATGGGTTGTCCACATCCAGCCAGTGGCCGGTAATATAAAGAACTTGAACGTCGACATCGCCATCAACCAATTTATTGAACACATCTGACATGTTCGAAGCGTCCAACGATCCAGCGTCCTTTAAGTTCGCTAGGGTGGCGCGCAAGGCTTCGGATCCCTTTTCAGAAAACCGTGCCAACCCGATCCATTCGCCGTTGATTTCTTCGGCCGTCAAATCATGGCTGATGCGTTCCAATTTCACAGGTGTGCCTTGCACGAATCCCGGATGGAATTCATCGGAGCATTTGACCAGATCGCGGATTCTTGATTGGGGGTTGGAATCTCGTTCCTGCCACAATGCATCAACGACCAAGGTGACATCGGCAGCGGCCTCGGCGAGCATTTCTAAAATGTAATGGCGGAACAGGATATCGCCATAGGCAACGATGCAATCGCCTTCCAAATAGGTTTCGGCGGCCGCAAGCGTTGCCGCTTCGCCGGTTTCGCCATGACGATCATTATCGATGTAATCCAGCGACGGCAAATTGACTTTGTCTTTCTCGAACCCCCGGACAACGATGATTTTTCGAATTTTTTCCTGATTAAGCGTCGTCACCAAGCGGCGGAGCAACGGCTGGCCCCTAATTTCAATCATGCATTTGGGAAGGTGTTCGGTAAGACCGCCCAATTCTTCTCCGCGCGAAGCCGCGAGAATAATGGCGCGCGTCTCGCTGGAAGTTATCGGCAGATACCGTTTTTCCGCTTCCGCCAGTTCGTCGTTCTCGGCGAGGTTAAAAATATCCTGAACGCTTGCGACCTGGTCTTCGACGCCCATAAGGTTCTGATCGCGCATAATGCGCCGCGATGTTTCGCGCATGGCGGCGATACTGGCGCGGATGTTGTGGTTGGCCCAAATGATAACCGAGGTGCCGGCTTTTTCAAATTCTTCGGTGGGCGTCGAATAATATGTGGTCGGTACGATCACAACCGGGCAGCGATTTTTCCATTCTTTGAGAAATGTCAGGATTTCATCCGCGTCGCGGCGCTTGGAATGGATCAATATGCCGTCGGCGCCGGCCGCGTGATAGGCTTCCGCCCGCTTTATGGCTTCTTCCATTCCCCAGCCGGATATCAGAGCCTCGACGCGGGCGATAATGCAAAAATCATCGTCCGATTGGCTATCCTTGCCAGCCTTGATCTTGCCGCAAAACTCATCGATATCGGCAAGGGGCTGACCTTCACCAATGAAGGAATTTGTTTTTGGAAAGAGCTTGTCTTCAATGCATATCCCGCCAATTTGGCGCTGACACAATTTTTGCACCGCCCGGCGCATATTGTTGAAATTTCCATAGCCTGTATCGCCGTCCACCAATATCGGGATCGACGTCGCATCGGACATGAATTCCAAGACTTCAAGCACCTGCGTCCAAGATGCTTCGTTGCTATCGCGAACGCCCAATGCGGCTGACATGGATAGCCCGGAAGCCCATATGCCTTTGAACCCGGCTTCTTCGACGATTTTTGCCGATATTCCGTCATGGGCCTCCATTAGGAATGCCAAATCACCGGAATTCAATATTTCCCGCATAAGCGAAAACTTGCTGGTGCCTGAGAAAATGTCGGGGCTCGCCGGTTTTGGTGCTGCGTTCATGATGATTGGTACTCGAAAGGTATTTACGTTACCGACAATCTAGCGCCAGTTTACCCTCTATTCAAAGAAATGATCGAATAAAATGGGGATCGGACACGTTTTCAGCAGGGAAATATTGGCCTATAATCCACCTTTATAAAAGTTGCAGTAAGGAATTACGACCATGTTATCAGCACCGTTCCTGACCGACCAAGAGATCAAGGCTTTCGCAAACGATGGTTATGTCGTCGGCAGCCACTGTTTTAGCGAAGGAGACGCGGCGGCGATCCAGAATTGGACCAAGGAATTGGCCGAACGTCCTGAAGTGCCCGGTGAACACTGGGTCTATCACGAAGATAGTAAATTAGAAGGCGGTGTCCAGCTTATCAACCGGATTGAAAACATGACCCCGTTTCACGATGGGTTTGCCCAATTGGCTAAGATGCTGACACCGGCGGTATCGCAGTTATTGGGGGAAGAAGCAGTCCTGTTTAAAGATAAGATCAATTTCAAAATGTCAGGCGGGGAAGGGTTCGAGCCCCATCAAGATTCTCAAGCCGGTTGGGAAACGTATGCAAAATTTTTCATCAGCGTGATGGTTTGTATTGATGAAGCGACTTTGGAGAACGGATGCCTCCAAATGGCCAAAAGGAGTGAAATGGGATTGGTCGGAGCCGAGTGGGAACCGTTAAGCGAAGATCAAACAGCCCGTATGGAGTTTGTGTCTTGCGAGACTAAACCCGGCAATATTGTATATTTCGATTGCTATACGCCCCATATGTCGAAGCCCAATTTGTCCAACAAAATGCGGCGTTTGTATTTCGCAACCTTCAACAAAAAATCAGAAGGCGACCATTTGGCGACCTACTATGCGGATAAGCACAAAAACTACCCGCCCGATATCGAGCGCGAAACCGGCAAAGATTACGTCTTTCGGGTCTAACGGAAAGCCTTTATCGCAGGCAATATCTCTTGTTCGGCGCGTATCGCGTCTTCAGGAAAGTCTATTTCTATCCAGGGAATGCCGGTTACATCGGC
>JABMOP010000144.1 GCA_013204125.1 Rhodospirillales bacterium
GGTACGCCCCATCCGGTTGTCACGGTTATGCTGGCCTGGATGCCTGCGTCGCTCTTGATCCGCGGCGATCACATCCTTTATGGAAATGATGCTGCGGCCAAGCTGCTTTCAACCGATTGCCCAGATGGATTGGTTGGCTTGCCCCTGGACCAGTTTCTATTAACGCCGGTTCATTTATTTGACTGCGACGGGTCCCGTGACCAATCCCCGCTCCAAGGCGCAGTGGAACTCGAAAATGTCGGTTTTCGCCGGTGCGATGGCACAAATTTTAGCGGCTGTCTTTCGATTTCAATTTTGCAATCCAAGCCGGTGGTCACCTATCTGGCCGTGATGTCCATGTTGCCGAACAGCAGCTCTACCATCGTCTCAGATGCCGAGGCGCACGCAGTTCACGAACGTTTCGTCAACGCGATGGAAAGTCTGGATGTCGGGTTTGTTCTATGGAACGAAAAGGATGAGTTTATCGCCTGTAACCAGTTTTTTCGCGATATCTTCAGTCCGTCTAGCGATATTCTTGAACCCGGAACGCCGGCCAGAATTTTCCTCGAACACGTGGCGAAAAATATTACTACGGATGGTGAAAATGAAAATTTGGCCGACCGGCTCTATGAAATGCCGTTCGGCAGGTTGCAGGAACTCTCCCCGAGGGAATATCAGCTGCAGGACCGTCGATGGTTCCTGCGCCGCTCGAAAAGGCTGGCCGATGGCGGGTTGATGTCACTGCACACCGAAATTTCAGGGCGCAAGGTACACGAGCTGGAAATAGAACAGGCGAAAGAATTTGCCGAAATGGCCAGCACCGCCAAAAGCGATTTTCTAGCAAATATGAGCCATGAATTGCGTACCCCGCTAAACGCCATCATCGGTTTTTCTGAAGCTCTAAACTCCGATTTTGCCGACCGGCTACCGGCTAAATCAAAAAAGGACTACTTGGAATATATTTTGGTTTCAAGCCAGCATCTTTTAGATCTCATCAACGGGGTTTTGGATGTGTCGGCGATCGAAGCTGGAATAATGGATATTTCCGACGAAGTAATCTCGCTGTCTAAAATTACCGAACACGCGTTTAAACTTGTCGAGCAGCGCGCTGCAACGGGCGGTGTCGTACTTAAGAACGAAATCACCAGCGATGCGCCATTTCTAGTGGCCGACGGCACGCGCATGAAGCAGATTTTTGTCAATCTGTTATCGAACGCAGTGAAGTTTACACCGGAGGGCGGTACGGTTTCGGTCTATTACGGGCACGATTCCAGCGGCAATATGGAAGTCCATTTCACCGACACTGGTATCGGCTTGGACGATGACGGAATTAAAATAGCCCGAAGTCGCTTTGGTCAAGTTCCGGGCTCGGACGCCGAAAAAGAAGGGACTGGCCTCGGATTGCCGCTTTCCATCAATTTGATCGAAAGACATGGCGGGCAGTTGGACATAAAAAGCGAACCTGGGAAGGGAACCACCGTAACCGTCATGATCCCTCAGCAAAGAATTCGCACCCCGGTAAAAAGCGAATAACCCGACAATTAATCTTCCGGGATTTCCGTGACGGCGGCGGTTTGTTCGGCGCGGAAGCGGTCTAAGGCATCGCTGATTGTGTCGTCGCCGAGGCCCAGGATGCTGGCGGCAAGGATCGCCGCATTGATCGCGCCTGATCGTCCGACCGCAAGAGTTCCAACCGGAATGCCGGCCGGCATTTGCACCATCGAAAGTATGGCGTCTAGCCCGCCCAATACCTTGCCGTCCATCGGCACGCCGAGCACCGGCAGCGGCGTTAACGCAGCCACCGCACCGGGCAGCGCCGCCGACATACCGGCGCCGCAAATCAGAACTTTCAGCCCATTTTTTTTGGCCGCGCCGACGTATTCGGAAAGCCGGTCCGGGGTCCTGTGCGCAGAAATGATTTTGGCTTCATTGGCGATGCCCAGCTTATTTAAGGTATCGTGGGTGTGTTGCATGATCGGCCAATCGGATTGGCTGCCCATGAGAATGCCGACAATAGGTTTTTCTTCCGCCACCAAAAATACTCCTTAACTTATCCGTATCCTGAAAAGCCGCGCATTATAGAAAGCGCCAGCCAGTTCGCAAGGTTTGTTGATTTCAAGCGATGATGTCGGGTACCAAAATGGCTTCGATCCGCAATATCTCGTCTTTAAGCGCCAATTTATCTTTCTTGAGTCGCTGGAGCTTCAATTGATCGAAATCTGCAGCCGCTTGTAAATCCCCGATTTCTTTGTCGAGCGAGCGGTGGCGCGCCCGTAGTTCGGCCAAGCTGGCTTCCAATTCCCTCTTTTGATCCTTTGAAGTCATCGTTTCACCGTTCCGACGCCACTATATCAAATAATTGGATATAATGCGCATATACCAAAATTAGTTCAGCGGAGGAAATTTAGTGAGTGACGAAACACCGCGTACAATCGGAATATTGACCAGCGGCGGCGATTGTTCTGGATTGAACGCAGTCATACGCGCCGTCGTTCATCGCGCTATTCATGGTTACGGTTGGCGAGTTTTAGGTATTGAAGACGGAACCGTGGGGCTGATTGTACGGCCGGTGCGCTTCCAGGAGCTGACCTTGAGGTTTTTTACCGGCGATATTTTGCGGCTCGGCGGCACAATTTTGGGGACGCGCAACACGGGCGATCCCTTTGATTTTCTGATGCCGGACGGCACTAGGCTCGACCGCTCCGATGACTTTATCGCCGGCTACCGTGAATTGGGATTGGATGGCCTGCTCGGCGTTGGTGGCGATGGCAGTTTGAAAATTTTGCATCGCCTGGCAGTGAAGGGCGGTTTGAATTTCATTGGTATTCCCAAAACCATCGATAACGATGTCGCCAAGACTGAAATGTCGGTGGGGTTTTCAACTGCGGTTAGCACCGCCGTCGATGCGCTCGACCGTCTTCAGCCAACCGCGGCCAGCCACGAACGCGTTATGGTGCTCGAAGTGATGGGGCGCGATGCCGGCCATATCGCGCTTTATGCCGGCATCGCCGGTGGCGCCGATGTTATTTTGATCCCGGAAATCCCCTATGACATAAATAAGGTCGCTGAAAAACTCAAATCTCTGCACGACCAGGGGCGGGATCATGCTTTGGTCGTCTGCTCTGAAGCGGCGCACGAAGTATCCGGCGTTCAAACCGCTGCGCAAACGGACAGGGGCGGCGTTAAGTATGGCGGCGTCGGCCACGCTTTGGGGGCAAAGATAGCCGAGCTAACCGGCGCCGAAACCAGGGTGACCGTCCTTGGCCATGTGCAGCGCGGCGGCGTCCCAAATGCCCAAGACAGGATTACCGCGTCGGCGTTCGGCGTTCGCGCCGTCGATCTTTTGGCGGAAGGCGTCACAGGGCGAATGGTCGCTTGGCAACATCGCCAGATCGTCGATGTTTCGTTGGATGATGTCACCCACCATAGCCGGCCCGTCGATCGGTCAGAAACCTTGGTCCAGACCGCCCGCGGTCTCGGCATTTCTTTGGGGGATTGAACGACGATGGGCGAATTCAACTGGCCGGACGATGATTTTTGGGAATTTTCCCTATCGGTTTACGGCGAAAAAGGTGTGGCGCCGGCGTGTTTGGAACTACAGACGCGCCACGGTGTTGATGTTAATTTGCTTCTATATATGGCTTGGGCCGGCGCCAGGGGCCATCGGTTAAACGCAGACGAACTGGCGGCGGCCGAAGATGCAGTGCAACGTTGGCACCGGGAAATCGTTGTGCCTCTCAGAATTCTTAGATCCGAATTGAAAACGGATACCAAAGGCGCGCCCGTTGGGTTATCCGAACATATACGAAGCGGAATCAAATCGGCGGAACTGGATGCCGAGCGGGCAGAGCAGCTTATGTTGGCCGCGGTCATTGAGCGGCTTTCCAACCCCGGCGGCGAAGATGCCGCTGCGGGCCTCACCAATATGCGCGCCTATCTCAGCCGGTTTGGCGGCAAGTTAAACGAAGCCGACGAAGCAGGTATCGCTTTGCTTGCAGGGGCGGCAGCTCTGAAAACAGCAAGCTAGGCACGGCAAAAATTAAACGGAGAGGTGGTACCAGGGGGGCGACTAAAGCAGAGGCGAGTGAAAATCGTTCTCAAATATTGAAAAACTTTCTCAAAATCCATATTTCTATGGAAATAAAAATCTACCCGTCCTATGATTTTTAAGTTGCAATCAATTTCGGCAAATGAGGTGATTGGATGACAGAGCACGACAAAGTCTCGACCCTGCAAACTCTCCACAGTGAACTCAAAGATAGAATTGATCGCGAAAGCAGACGCCCCCACCCAGACGAACTTCGCGTCGCAGATCTCAAACGCGAAAAACTAAAAATCAAAGATGAACTTGCCAGTATGAACGCGCTCTAAACAGCGCCGAACGCCCTTATTGAATGATCCCACCGACGTAAAGCGGTAAGACCCTGGCGTCGGGAGAGGGTTCTTTTATAAAAACTTACTCGATCTTAATTGTCAGCGGGCTTCTCGTCGTCTGGGACTGGGTCTTTGCCTTCCGATTTTGCCGGGGCGGTCACGGCTTGATCGGTATCTGCCTGATCCGCCTTTGTCGCAAAAATCGCCGCTGCCGCGGCGAAGGGCGAATCGCTGACCGGTTCAGGCGCCGGTTCAGGCGCCGGTTCGACCGCAGCTTCAGGGGTAAGTTCGCTTGCCGCCTCAACTGCGGGTTCCGTCCCGTCTTGCGGGGCCGCATCGGTTTTCGGATTTTTGCCACCGGCTTTGGCAGCGCGGGCGCGCGCCTGGAGGACAATTTTTTCCAGATCATCCGGCGTACATAAACCGAGATAGATTGGGCTCTGAGGTTTAATATTCGTCGTGTTTTGGTGTGTCTTATCGCGCACCGCATTGATCGTCGGTTTGGTTGTGCCGATCAGGCGGCTGATCTGGGCGTCGCTCAATTCCGGGTATGTGCGCAGCAGCCAAGAAATAGCGTCGGGCCGGTCCTGGCGTTTTGAGATGGGCGTATAACGCGCGCCTTTTTGTCTGACCTTGGGCAGCGGAACGGTCGGCTTAGCCATTTCAAGATTGGCGCTTTTGTCATTTTCACAGCGCTCAATCTCTTCCTTGGTCAGTTGGCGATTAGCCAGCGGATCGAGCCCTTGCATACCGGGCGCCACCTCGCCATCAGCGATCGCTTGCACTTCAAGATCATGAAGTCCGCAGAACTCTGCAATCTGTCCAAAACTTAGGGTCGTGTTATCAACCAGCCACACGGCTGTGGCCTTAGGCATGAGTGGCAGTGCCATATCAATTCCTGCTTTACTTAGGGAACAAAGGAAACAATCAAGGGAAGGAGCCATATGGCTGCAACGCCTTGAATTTCTTACGCGAATATACCCCCGCCATGATCGAGCGTCAAACATCCAGAAGTAATCGGGAAGCCATTCAATTAAGTGGTCAGCACCACCTTTCCAATATTATCACCGTCTTCCAAAATCTGATGCGCCGCAGCCGCCTGTTCCAGCGGAAGTGTTTGATATATTTGCGGTTTGATACTGCCGGCTTCGATCAGCGGCCAGACATGGGTCTTGAGAGAATTGGCGATATCGCCTTTGAAATCGACCGGCCTTGTTCGCAAAGTCGAGCCGGTGATGGTTAATCTATTTTGTAGGATTTTGCCTAAATTGACTTCTGCCTTGGCGCCACCCAAAAGCGCGATGATGCAAATCCGACCATCCGGGCTGATGCATTCCATTTCGCGCGGCACATATTCTCCGCCAACCATATCCAAGATTACGTCGGCGCCTTTGCCGTTCGTGAATTTGTTTACTTCTTCCACGAAATCCTGAGTTTTGTAATTGATTGCCAACTGAGCCCCTAAATCGGTGCAGGCTTGGCATTTCTCGTCCGTTCCGGCGGTGGCAATGACCGTTGAGCCAAGCTGGCTCGCGATCATGATCGCCGCCGTGCCTATGCCGCTGGCGCCGCCTTGAACGAGTAGCGTTTCGCCGCTTTTAAGGCCGCTTCGGTCGTAGACATTTGACCACACGGTAAAAAACGTTTCCGGGATAGCGGCGGCTTCAATGGGGCTTAGGCCGGTCGGTTGTGGTAAGGCTTGCGGCGCCGGAGCGATGCAGTATTCGGCATAGCCGCCGCCCGTAACCAGGGCGGCGACGTCATCGCCGATATTCCAGTTGCCGACGTCCGGCCCGATTGCGGCGATGCGCCCGGAGATTTCAAGCCCTGGAATATCGCTCGCCCCTGGGGGCGGCGGATAGCTGCCGCGCCGCTGCATCAGGTCCGGCCGGTTGACGCCGGCGGCGGCGACGTCAATGAGAATTTCGCCGAGCCCCGGCCTTGGCACCGGTCGAACGCCCATTTTCAAAGCCGTGCAGTCCGGACCCGGTACTGGAATTTCTATGCAGTTCATGGTTTCGGGCAAGCTGTCGGACATTCTAAATCTCCACTTGGCAATTTATCCCATGGCCGAGTATGTTCGGTCGGAGCCAACAAGTCAGGTCATTTAGCACAAAATTGGATCGAATCGAGGCGCAGAATGGATATAGAAGACTTAGAACCGACCAAACAAAAGCCGGAAATAAAAAACCTCGAAATATTGTCGATTGAGGCGTTGGGTGAGTATATCGCCGAATTGGAGCAAGAAATCGCGCGCGCGCGCGCCGAAATTGTATTGAAGAACAAGGCCCGCGAGGGAGCGGATTTGGTTTTCCGCAAATAAACCCGTTCCCGCCAAATCGACGAAACCCCACCGGAATACCAAAACTCAGCCTGTTAAGGATACTTTAAGGGTGGTCGGTTAGCCTGTAGCTGATCGATGAGATCGAGTGGTAGATACCATTCGTACCTCTTTGACGCCTCCCTGTTAAACTCAAGCCGTCTCTTTCGAGGCGGCTTTTTTTTATTTTTCGAAATTTTGAGATTACCTGTTGACCTATCTATCTGGTCTTGGCTACAGTCCACTCGGAATTTCGAGCAGGCGAGTTTAACAGGGAAAATTTAAAATCAGGGGTGCCGGAAACGGTGCCCCATTTTCTTTGCTCGTTACCCGAAAACTATATTTATAGAAGCCGCTGGCTTTGATTATTCGGCGGCGGCGGCGGTAGATACGCGCGCAGGGGCGGTGTCACCACTAAAGCCCCGCCAATTAACTTCATATACCGCCATCGGTTCCTTGAAACCTTTTAATTCGCGCATGCCCCGGCTTTCGATTTGGAACGATTTTCCTTGGCAAATACCCTTTACGGTTTCCGATATAAATATTTGGTAGTTCTCCGCCTTGTCAACGATGCGGGCGGCCAATTGGACCGTGGAGCCGAACAAATCGTCATCTTCGACAATGGGCTCTCCGGTATTGATACCGATCTTCACGCCGAGCGGCACTGCCGGGTTGTTGGCATTATCCTGGGTCACCTTGTTTTGTATATAAATCGCAGCTTCGACCGCGTGGGCGGAATTATAGAAAGACGCCATAATGCCGTCGCCGGTGTGTTTAACTTCGCGCCCTTGGTAGGTCGTCAATGCCGCGCGGACAATCCGATTATGGGTTCTGACCACTTCTTGGGCGGCGGCGTCACCGTGGGCCTGGGTGATCGCGGTTGAGCCGACGATATCGGTAAACATGACGGCAACGGTTCCGGCGCTTGTCGGCTCGCCCGATTTGCGCGTTGTCCATTCTTCGAGCGCGTTTTCCAGCATCAAGGCCGAATTTGCATTGCCGCGCAATTGGCCTTGCATGGCTTCGCGCCCGGTTTCGATCATCGTCAGATATTTGGCGTTACGCAGATAGTCTTCGTAAGAATCCGAAAATTTGAGAGCTTGTCCTTGGCTGGTGCCAAGCACGCCGACGCATTCCACCAAAATGGTGTTCAGTTCTTCATCGGTCAACGCTTCCGCAAGGCCGAGCGCTTCGCACGCGCCGGCAAGGTAGAGGTTAACTCCGAACTTCGAAAAAGTATCGAGCTTGGGCCGAGATTGCATGACAGATTCTAGCCCGCGGCTGAGGAAGGTCATCAAAGTGACTTTTTGCTTTTCGGCGTTAATGTTCAACTTCGGCAATTGGATATGGTCGAGCGCGCCGTCAAAATTATCCAGCTCTGCCAACGCTTTGCTCAAGGTCGATTCCGTATCGTCATCATCCAGATCATTGAGCAGATGCGATTCTTCCGCGAAGCGCTTCATCTGCGCGAGTTTTAACGCTTGTTCCTGCTGGGGAGATAACTTGGGCGGCTGAAGCGCCTGTTTCCAAAGAACTTTTTCGGATCGTTCGAATTTTTTTGTTTGTATATTGCCGGACAATTCGTCCTTGCTGATGAAGGCGTATGCGGACGCCGACAAGCTCAGGATGAAGCCTACCAAGAACACTAAGAACAAGATGTCCGAATAGTTGCTGCGACCAATTATGCCACGCAGTTCAGGCAGTTCGGCAATGGCCAAGGCCACAACCCAAGTCACCATGCCCGATACGATAAAGCTAGCAAGGGCAATCACACCGATTTTGGTGAAGATACTTGCTTCTGCCCGTGGCCTTGCTACAGGTCTGGCTTTAGCAACGCGCGGCTTGGTGCGCTGACGGCCTCCACTTTCCGTTTGAAAAGCCGAATTTCCAGCCATGTTCAATGTAACCCCAGTGTTCGATTATCCAGATCGGCCTCGGCCCGGTTCCATCATGCAACCAACACCTACCTAATACGTTATAGGTAAATCTGAATCTCAACTTGAACCGCGTTGCCGGTCTTCGTATCGTTAATATCCTGCCAAACCAATATTTTAGAGCGGGAATCTAGACGAATTTGCCGAAAAAAACAATTCCCGGTTAAAATTCGAGGCTCCGCCTATTGAATTTCACGATTGAATTTTCAATTGTCAGCCTGAATTCAACCGCAACGCCGGCTGGGGCAAGCGCTTATGGGAAATCAGATAGCAGAAAAAAAGAGCAAAAATATTAGGATTTAAGGCCCATGCCTTCGAAGCGCTTGTTGAATTTCGCAACTTGGCCGCCGCTGTCCACGAGCCGGTGTTCCCCGGTCCAAGCGGGATGGGATGTAGGATCGATATCCAACTTTAAGGTATCGCCGGGTTCACCCCAGGTCGAGCGTGTTTTATATTCGGTACCATCGGTCATCAATACGGTAATTTCGTGATAGTCCGGGTGGATATCTTTCTTCATCACATTCTCTCCGCGAATTGGGCGGGTTATATAGCCGAGGCGGGCCCGGCCTGCAAGTTTTTAAGTTTTGACGCCGCGCGCCCAGCCCGATCCTTTGGCGTAGCTGACCGCCAACACCACAATCATCAGCATAGCGCCGGTAAAAAACGGCCAATCCTTGCCGCCAAAGGCAAACAGGTAGCCGGCGCCCACCGGACCCACGGCCCTCGCTAATGTTGATACCGAACGCCCCAGGCCCAAAACGCCGCCGCGCACATCTTCGGCGGCATTGAGCGATATTTGACTGGCGAGCGCCGGGGAAACGACGCTGAAGCCATATGTCGTAATTACCAACGCAATAATCATTAACGCCAGCCCGTCGGAGAACGGCAAAAGCGCAAGTCCGACTGCGAGGGCGATGAAACCTTGCCGGATAAGGCGTAACTCGCCAAAGCGCCGCGATAGCCGGCCAACCAATCCGCCTTGAATGATCGCCGAAATCAGCCCGAGAAAGGCAAACATATAGCCGTTTTGCAAAACGCCCCATCCGAATTTGCGTTCGGTCCACATTGCGAATGTGGCTTCTAGACCGGCAAATACGAAGACCGACATAAAAGTCAGAACAAACATCATTTGAATGCCGGGTACAGACGTCGCCTGCCTGAAGGCTTGGCGTCTCTCCTGGCCGCTTTGCCCGGCGATGCGCAGGCGCGCTTCCGGCGAAAGAGATTCTTTAAGGGCAATCAGCGTCATGACCAAGGCAGCGGCGGCAAATCCAGCCGCCGCAAATGCCGGCAATTGAAAATTGGTGGTCGCAGGATCGGCGCCCGCTAATATGCCGCCGATCGCCGGGCCGGCAATAAATCCAAGACCAAAGGCCGCTCCGATCAGGCCCATGCCGCGCGTCCGGTTTTCTTCGTTGGTGATGTCGGCCATATAGGCAAAGGCGGCTGATATAGAACCGGCCATGAAACCTGCCAGCGCCCGCGCGCCGAAAATTTGGATTAAGTCTGTCGCGCTTGCCAGCCACAAATAGGCGACGACGGTTCCGACCAGAGATAAAATCAACGTCGGGCGCCGCCCGAATCTGTCGCTGAACCGACCCCAAAGAGGGGCGGTGATAAATTGAGCCATCGAATAGACCGCCATCACCAAGGTCACTTGATCGGGCGAGGCCTTGAAAAATTCTGCGTAAAACGGCAATAGCGGAATGACGATGCCGAACCCGACAAGGTTAATGAAGACGATAACGAATAAAATAATCATCGGGTTCCGCTAGGAGATCGGTCGCTGGCAAATCAGCGCTGAGTTAATTTTAGCTCGATGCGCCGATTGCGCCGATAGGCGAATTCGTCATTCCGAGGATCAATCGGCTGATACTCCCCAAACCCGGTGGCCGCAAGGTTTTTTGCCGGGACGCCTTCTTCGGTCAGGATCCTGACGACGGAAATAGCGCGGGCCGATGATAATTCCCAATTGGAGGGGAAGCGTTGGGTGGCAATCGGAATACTATCGGTGTGCCCGTCTACGCGTAATATCCAATCAATGTTGCTTGGAATGCGTTTCGAAATATCTATGAGGGTAATGGCAAGGCGCTTCATCTGATCCCGGCCTGTAACTCCCAATTTTTCCGATCCGCGCTCGAACAGGACTTCCGATTGAAAAACGAAACGGTCGCCGACAATGCGCACCCCCGCCTGATTGCCCAAAATCTCGCGCAGTTTGCCAAAAAATTCTGAACGGTAGCGCGATAGTTCCTGCACCTTGCCGGCAAGGGCCGCGTTAAGCCGCTTTCCAAGATTGGCGACCTGCACCTTTTGTCTCTTCGCCAATTCTTCAGAGGCATCTAAGACGGCAGATATTTTGGCGATTTGAAGGCGCAGGCTTTTGATCTGCTTGTTGAGAAGCGCAACTTGGGCGCGGGCCGAATCTGATAGTTTCTTTTCGCTAATCAATTGCTGATCGCGTTCGTTCAATTTTCCGGCCATTGATTTTATGCGTGTCTCTAAATCTTCGCGCAGCGCTCTCAAGGCTTCGATGTCATTATTCAATTGTATGATTTCCACAAGTTGCGCCTCGATCTTGTCGGTTCCTTGGGAAATCATTTTATCGGCGGCGTGGATATCGGATTGTAATTTTAGGGCACGTTCTTCCGCTGTTTCGGCGCGAAGCTGGATGCTTCTCATTTTTTGGTTCAAATCTTCGCGGGTGGATATAGAAACCTGTAGCTCACTGGAGAGCTGAGTGATCTCACTGCGGAGGTCAGTGTTGGATTTTCTCTCGAGCGCTAACAGATCGGCCAGTTCGCTCACTTGGCCGCGCAATTTATCCAAGGCTTGGTCGCGCCCCGTCAGGGCGTTGCTTAGAAAAAATTGGGAGATAACGAAAATCATCAAGAGAAAGATGAGCACCATCAAAAGTGAAGCCAGTGCGTCTACATAGCCGGGCCAGATGTCCGAGCGGTATTGGTTGCGCCTGGCGAGGGAAGCCATGACTTAGTCTTTTCGCGCTTCGCCCGGGCGCGCGGCAATCGTCCTTGCGAGAATTTTTATTTCGCTCCGCATTTGCTTGATTAAATCATCGCGGCCCTTGGGTAATTCATCCAGCAAGC
The DNA here is from genome assembly GCA_013204125.1 of Rhodospirillales bacterium. GTDB lineage: Bacteria > Pseudomonadota > Alphaproteobacteria > Rhodospirillales > UBA2165 > JABMOP01. Next base: position 11,715 of record JABMOP010000144.1, read on the forward strand.
GCGCGACATAGACATCCAAATTGCGGATATGGGTCTGTGTTGCGTCGTCGAGCCCGCTGGATCGCTGCTGACTGGCGCCGGCTAAAAGCTCAAGCGTTCCCCGTAATTTACTTTGATTTTCCACTAAACCGGCCAGCAGGTTTTGTTCCGTGCGCATTTGGTCACCCAGTGTGCCGAGCTGTTCGGTCAGCTTCATCAGGCTCGAATTGCTCTGGATATTGCTTTCTTCGCCCCGCGCCATTGTGCGTTGTAGGTTATCTAAATTTTCCGCAGTGGTTTCGAGCAAGGCTTGGACATAAGCCGGGATGGACTGATCGCCTTCGCTGCCCGCTAACGCGCCCGAAGATAAACGGGTCAGGCTGGACAACCATTCTTCCAAATCGTTGTAAAACCGATTGAGCGCTTGGCCGGTCTGCAAATCAAGAAAGCCCAGCACCAATGATCCGGCCAATCCGAATAATGAAGTGGAAAAAGCCGTGCCCATGCCCGAAAGCGGCACCGCAAGGTCGGTTTTCATTTTCTCAAATGTGGTCGCCACGTCGGCGCCGCCGACATTGAGGCTATTGATAACCTGGCTAACCGAGCCGATGGTTTCCAAAAGCCCCCAAAAGGTGCCGAGAAGGCCTAAGAATATTAAAAGCCCAATCGTGTATCTGGAAAGATCGCGCGCTTCATCGAGGCGCGATGCGATGCCGTCCAAAAGCGAGCGCATCGAAAGCGTCGACAGGCTGAAATTGCCGCTGCGTTCGCCCAGCATGGTCGCCATCGGCGCCAGCAAAGCCGGCTGTTTGTTGCCCGATAACGTGGGCCCTGAACTGCGAAAATTATCGATCCACTGGACTTCCGGAAAAATGCGAAAAACCTGCCGAAAATTATAGCCAATGCCCAATATCAAAACCCCAATGATCAGACCATTGAGGCCCCGGTTGGCGGCAAAGGCCGAGAGCAGGGGTTCGATCAGAACGCCGCAAAGCGCAATTACCGCGATCAGAAAAAGCACCATGCGAATGACATAGCGTTGCGGCGAACTCATCGCGGAAATTCCTGAAATTTACCCCACCGGCAAGATCCGGCCTCGGGGTGCTGATGGAGGGGGGTGTGCAAAACGCTGCTCAGCGTTGGATCAGCTTAAGATCGACGCGGTTCGGATCACCGCCGGGAATTTTGTTGCCGAGGGCGCGCACATCAATGCGCGTCGAGCGTACTTCCTTGTCGATCAGGTACGAGCGAACCGCGAGGGCCCTAGAGAGCGATAGCCGGCGCGCCCGGCTGGCCGACAAATTGCCACCGCCCGCATAAGCCAGCAGTTGAAGCCGGACTTTCGGCAATTGTTTCATTTGCCCGATCAGACGATCCAATCGGTCCTTGGCGGCGGGCGAAAGACTGGCCTCGCCAATTTTAAAAGAAACCGTATGGCCGCCCGTTGCCGCCGGTTTTTTTGTGTCGGCCGGGGGCAGAGCGGCTTGCTCAGTGGCGGGCGCTTTGGCAGTCGCCGGTTGTTTAGGCATCGGCGGCGGCGCGACTTCGGGCGCGGCCGGCGGTTTCGCTTTCATCGCAGCTGCGGTTCTGACCGGTGCCGGCGCTGGTTCTGCCGCCGGCGCTGGTTCTGCCGCCGGCGCGGGCTTTGCCGCCGGCATAGCCGGCGCCTTCACAGGTTCAGGCTTGGCCTCGGCTTTGGGGCTTAATGAGCGCGCGACTTTAAGCGGCGCTTCGGCGGCTCGTTCGACCTCGGCGCGCGCCGGTGGCTGCTTGATCGGCTGCATTTTGGCAGCGGGTTTTCTTTTTTGTATTGTTCGCTTGGCACGCCGCTCCGTGCGGACGCTTCGCTTTATTGTAGATGGGTTTTTCAGCGTGACCTTCGGCAAGTCCAAACCGGTGCTGAGGCCACTAAAACGGGGCAGGTCCGAAACCGTTCGGCGCGGGTTTCTGACCAGCAATTGAGAACGCGGGCGGCGCCGCGGCGGCGCCGACAAGGCATCGAAAGCAACGCCGGGTTCGATGACCAATAATTGGGATTTACCGAATTTTGCCTGGCTGGAATCCACCGTCGGCGCCTTTCCGAGGACGCTCAGATCGACCATAATTTCGTTGTTCGCGCCCCATGGGCGAAGCTGCGCATCGGCAGACCCCATGCCAAAGCCTAGGACGAAACCGAAGGCAGCCAAAATAACCGCAATAACGCGCAAGCGTGACCGTAAAATCCTGCGATCAACTTCTCGCAGCGAAGAATTTGCCATACAGTCTTCCCCTTATCGATGTCGTCGTCGCTCATAGGTGCAGAGCTACGTTCCCATGGTAAACATAAACAAGCCTTGCTTGCCGCACAACAGGTTAACTTTTGGCCCAAGCGGCCTGAGAGATGCTTGATCGGCATGCGCCTCTGGCGATATCCTAAGCTCAGCTCCTAGGAGGTGCGGCCCATGGTGAAAAACATACTACTGGCCCTAACCGTAGCGACGGTCATTTTGTGGCAATCTGACGGCGCCAATGCCGATGCCATAGATGGCGGCTGGTGCCACGAAAAAAGCGGTAAACGGCTCAATATTGACGGCCCGGCCATCGTTACACCAGGCGGCAACCGCATCCAAGGCGATAATCAGCATCACACTTTCAGCTATAAAATACCGGCGGGCGAACCGGGGGCCGGCGGGCGCGTCGATA
>JABMOP010000145.1 GCA_013204125.1 Rhodospirillales bacterium
GTCCATAATCTGGCCGTTCACAACTATATCGGCGGCAAATATATCAAACATGGCTGGGGCGGCGGCGCCTTCGGCAAAAACGGCTATATCGGTTTGTTCCGAAAAGGCGTCAAACATTGGGGCCCGCAACGGCTTCATCCCCATCTTACCGTCACCGGCAGCGAAGGGCCGACCTTGAAGAGCCCGGTTATCCACCAGATCGACCGCAATATATCCGACATGCTGCGGCGGCTCGACAGCTACTCAACCTGGCGCGCCAAGGATTTGGTCGATAATGATGAAATCGGCACAATGCCGAACATGGTGCGCAAATTTTTTTCGCGGTTTTGGAAGGTCTATGTGGTGCGCGGCGCCTATAAGGAAAAAGGCTACGGCTTCATGAATGCGCTCTGTACGGCCCTTTATCCGCTCATTGCGCATCTCAAGGCGGTCTACGAAGAATTGCCGGCAAAACAAAAACTAGACCAAGGGTCCGGCCCAAATGACTAAGAGCGATTTGGATAAGAGGCCTTTCATAGGCCCGGCTTATTCCCTATAAGTCGCGCCCATCATGGCTAACAACCCATTCATCGAAGAAATTCAACCGAAAGAAATTCCGGCCATGGTCTATTCCGCCAACGCCAATATCGGCGAGCTGTTGCGTAAAAGTCTGGTCATTATCGGTTTTGCCGAGATCAAGGTGGTTGCCGATGAAGCCGCGGCCCTCGAAGCGATGGATGGCGTCCCGCCGAAAGTGGTGATCATGTATGTCAATATGAAGGATGCGAACGATCTCGCCACCGCAAAAAATATCAATAAGAAACGCGCTTCGACCGACCGCCGGACACCCAAGATTGCGGCCTTGATGAACCCGACGTCAGACGATATTTTGACCGCCAAGAAAGAAGGCTTTTGGGATATCCTGCCGTTGCCGGCGACGCCCGGCATCATCGCCCAGCGCCTGGAAACGGTCCTCACACGCTTGGATTAGATTTCGCCCCAAACGTCCATTGCGGTTTCGACAATCAAATCAATTTTGGCGATTTCATCGTCGATGGTCAGCGGGCGTTTTCCGGCGCCCGATGAAAATCCGCATTGCGGGCTGAGGCAAAGCTGATCCAACGGCGCGAACTTGGCCGCTTCGTCGATGCGGCGTTTCAGATCGTCCTTGGTCTCTAAGGTCGGAACTTTGGTGCTGACCAGGCCGAGCACGACTTTTTTGCCCTTGGGCAGGAACCGCAGCGGCGAAAAATCACCGGCCCGGTCGGTATCGTATTCCAAGAAGAAGCCGTCCACGTTCAAACCGTTGAACATAATTTCGGCAATCGGCTCATAGCCGCCTTCCGCCGCGCCGCCGGTGCTGGCATTGCCGCGGCACAGATGGATGCACATGGTCATGTCATCGGCGCGCCCGGAAATAGAGGCATTGATCAGATCGCAATAGGCTTCGGGCAAGGCGTCCGGGTCTTCGCCCATACGCGCTGCGGCATCGCGAAACCGGGGATCGCAAAGATACGCCAGATTGGTATCATCGACCTGTAAATAGCGGGCGCCAAGCGCCGACAGTTCGGCGACTTCTTCGCGGTAAACACCGGCGACGTCGGCGAAAAAATCGGAAATTTCGGGGTAGGCGTCTTTGTCGATGGCTTCGCGCCCGCCCCTGAAATGCAGAAGCGTCGGCGACGGGAAGCAGACCTTGGGCTGATTTTTGGTGACGCTTTCCAAGAATTTATAATCCTCGGTCTGGATGCCGTGGGGGTGGCCGACTTTGCCGGTGATTTCCCAGCCCGAAACACGTTGTTTGGTGTCGGTGCCGTCGGGATTGCGGTGGAACACTTCCAGCCGCCCGGTCGTCGCCTCAACAACATTTTCAAAGCCGTCGATAAAATCGGAATTCCACGAGCGGCGGCGCAATTCGCCATCGGTGATGCTTTTGAAGCCGCCGTCTTCCTGCAACTTGACCGCTTCGATGATGCATTTGTCTTCGGCGGCGCGCAGCTGTTCGTCGCTGATTTCGCCGTCCGCGTGTTGGCTGCGGGCTTCCAGCAAATGGGCCGGGCGGATCAGGCTGCCGACGTGATCGGCGCGGTAGGGGCCTTTAGAATATGAAACTGCCATTTGATTTTCCCTCGATTATTATTTTTAAAGGTGCCGGAAAAAGCGGGGCGCCCCATAAAGGGACGCCCCATTTTCTGTTTTGATAGAAGCCTATTTCCAGAACAGATCGGAAATCGTGACCCGGTTGACCTGGAATTGATGCTTCCCGATTTTGACGTCTTTGGTATGGGCGTAGACCCAAGGCGACGTGGCGATCGGCAGGATAAAGGCTTCCTGGTTAACCATGTTATGAACCGGCTTCAGGATTTTCGCCCGTTCGGTCGGATCGGCCGTGTTGAAGGCAATTTTCATGGCCGAAATGATCGACGGTTCTTTCCAGTAATCACGCCCGCCGGAGAAGAACCCCCCTAAAATATTGGTGGCTTCGGGGAAGGACGCGGTTGGCCGCGCGCCGACGAAGGCGGTCAATTCGCCCTTGCCGCGTTTCTTGACATAGGCGCCGATGGGCAGCGGCGTGATGCTGGCACGGATGCCGATGCGGCGCCATTGGCCGGCGATGGCAACGGCGATGTCTTTCGACGGCGTATGCACATACATGGTCAGATCGAAGCCATCGGGATAGCCGGCTTCGGCCAGCAGGCGCTTGGCCTGGGCCGGATCGTATTTGTAGGGTTCCACATCATAATCACAGCCCGACGTGCCTTGTTTAAAGCACATCGCCTGCATGATTTTGACCGAGGAGCCGCCGGGAACGATTTCGCGGGCAATAGCCGCCCGGTCGATGCCCATGACGGCCGCCATACGCACCTTTTTATTCATGAACATCTTGAACTTCGAACGTCCGACTTTGTCCATGGTCAGGTAAGTATATTGCTTGGATAGGGTGTTCGAAATTTCGAACCTCGGATCGGCTGCTAAATTCTTGGCGATATCGCGGGGCACGTTGCGCACCACGTCGATGCCGCCGGTCATAAGCTGCGCCACCTGCGTCTGGGTATCGCCGATGGGGATAATTTTAATGGTGCCGATCGGCGCCCGGCGGATGGATTTTTTGCCGTTGAATTTATCGAACCGTTTCAGCACATAGCCGGTGTTGCGGTCGTTGGAAATGACCTTGTACGGCCCGGCGCTGGCCATCGAAACGCGGCCATAATCGGCTTGATTTTCGAGGCTCTTATAGACGTCTGAATCGTGGATAAAGAACCGGTAGGCGAGGGAAAAAAGGTCCAGCGCATAAGGCTTACCCAAATGAATGCGGAATTTATACGTGCCCAGCTTTTCGACCCGCTGGACCCATTTGTAACGGCCCTTGCCGCGAATTTTAGTTTTCGGATTGATCGGATATTCGATGCTCGCTACGGCGTCATCGGCGGTCATGTTTTTGCCGGTGTGCAAGGTAATATCTTCGCGCAGCTCGAATTCCAGAATGGTCGGGGATATGTGTTTCCACGATTTGAGGAGTTCCGGCACGAACTTGCCGTTGTATTCGTCGTAGGACAGGAACGGGCTGTAGACCTGGTTGTAGACGAGAGAGGCTTCGTCGAGCGGCAGATCATAGGGCGAAAGGATGGCGTAAGGATCGTTGGATGCCATGCGCAATGTGTCATTTGATTTTTGTGCACTCGCTGGGTTTGCGAGCAACAAAGCGGCTGCGCCTGCCATCAATAATCCCTTAAATGCGGGTGATGTCTTCATTATTTCCTCCTGTCATGAATTTTATCTAATTTTTTATTCGTCCAGTGTACTGGCGTAGAATACTTCTTCTAATTTAAGTTGGCGCGGCGTCAGGCTCTGCTCGGCCGAATATTGAATAGCCGCTTCGATTTCTTTCAAGTTAGCTTTCAAGCCATGCTCAATTAACGGCTCGTTCAGCGCTTTTTCGCCGTCGGCGGACAATAACCCGGCTTGCCGGTAATAGAGGACATGTTCCATCCGCTCGGTGTTGGCGATATCATTGGCGCGGACCATCGCTTTGTAAATATTTAAAGCCGCCCACGGGTTTTTTTCGACGATCGAACGGCGGATGATCATCGCGTGGTTGATCGGAAACATTCCGGTTTTCTCGTAGTAACGGACGCCTTCGGCGACGGGATCGGGAAACAGGGTTTTAACATCCGGGTGGTTCGGCAGGTCGATGGTGGTGCGGTCGATCAAGGTGCGGCCACCGCCAAAATGCAGCAAGGTTCCATCCAACTCATTGGCCAGCATCATCGAGCCGATATTCTTGTCGCCCGGGATCTGATTGATGGTCGTGCCCGGCGGCGGCTTGAAGCCGGTCGCGCCGCCATGGCTGTGTTCGGGGGTGCGTTCCATCCACCATTCGATATCCGATTGCTCGACGCCGAATTCGTGTTTGAGGACGCCGCGCCCCCAAAGAGCAGCGGTTTGCTGATATTCGGGAACACCGATGCGTTTGCCGCGTAAATCTTCGGGCTTATCGATGCCGGCATCGCGGCGGACGAGGATCATATTGTGGAAAAACCGGTGCGTGGTGAATACCGGAAGGCCGATATAGCGGGTGTCGCCGTTTGCCAGCGCGATCAACAACGACGATACGGACATTTCGGATACGTCGAAATCACCGAAGCGAAGCTGGCGCCAGAACAATTCGGACGCGGCAATCGGCGTGCAGACAAAATCGATGCCGTCGGGCGAAACACGTCCGTCGAAAATAGCCCGGTTACGCGGATTGGGCGACATAGCAAAACTAAGCTGTAAATTCATGATCTTCCCTGATGTTATTTTTTTAAGTTGTGCGCTTTTTTACGCCGCTTTTTTGGCCACAGGCTACTCCGCAGCTTTGGCAACCGGTGGCTTCAAGGGTGCATTTTCAAGCCGCGTGTCATAGGCGTTTAACCAATTTTCCGCTTCGGGCGCGACGAACTGGCCACCGCGCACGCCGCGATAAACCGATGCATCGGTGGCGCTTTGCGGCAAGGTGCCGTCTTTTTGGTAGGCTTTTGCCGCGCGGATGATGTGTTTCCGCGTTTGGGTGATCATGATGTCCGATGGGGCCAGGCGCTCGATCGTCCGATCGACGATCCGGCCCATGCTTTCGCCCATCGCCTGATCCTGCAAATTGATGCCGGTGATGCCCGAATAGCTTTGCGTGCGCTGCACTTCGCGGTCGATGTTATAATCGTTGCCGACATTGTCCGACAATCGGTAGCGGCCCATCCAATCTGTCGTGTTGGGCAGGAAATTCCAGTCGCCGCCGCCGACGATTTCTTTGCGCCCGTCATTGCGGCCCGGCAATTGCGCCTCGTTGTGCATCCAATAAACCATCATTGTATTTTCATCGTCCATCGGCACATAGGCGCGGGCGAGGATGTTGTTATCCAATGGGCTGATCGGCGGCATCGTCCAGAAC
>JABMOP010000146.1 GCA_013204125.1 Rhodospirillales bacterium
ACCCTGGCCAAGGAATTAGATGTTCCGGTGATTGCGTTGTCGCAGCTCAGCCGCGCCGTCGAACAGCGCGAAGACAAACGCCCACAATTGTCTGACCTTCGCGAATCGGGAAGTATCGAGCAAGACGCCGACGTGGTCAGTTTCATTTACCGGGAAGCTTATTACCTGGAACGGTCCGAACCTATCCACCGCCAGGACGAATCGGCCGAAAAATACAGCGAGCGGCATGAGCGCTGGCAGTCACGCACCGACGAAGTGTTGAACCGCGCGGAACTCATTATCGCCAAGCAACGCCACGGCCCGACGGGAACCATCGGCTTGTACTTTGACGGCATGTTTACCCGCTTCGCCGATTTGGACACCCAACATACCGACAATTATTAATCTGACCCCGGGGCACCCATGACCGAGACCTCGGCCGGCATTCTCACCATCGACCTGGACGCAGTTCAAGCCAATTACGATCTATTGAACCTGCGTTTGTCCGGACCTGAGCTGGCGGCAGTCGTTAAGGCGGATGCCTATGGACTTGGATTAGGTGAAGTCGCACCAGCCTTGGCGCGCGCCGGGTGCACAACTTTTTTCGTCGCCACTCTCCAAGAAGGCATCGAATTGCGGGCAATCCTCAAGGATGCCGATATCCATATATTTAATGGCGCCGACCACGGCGAAGGTCCAGCATTTATAAAAAACCGATTGGTTCCGGTGCTTAACAGCCCGGATCAGCTGAATATTTGGACGAATGGGTGCGCCCGGCAGAACGAACATGGACGGGCCGATCTGCATGTCGATACAGGGCTTTCCCGGCGCGGTCTCACGGCGTCTGAACTCAGCCAGTTGTCCGGCGCCCTCCCGCAAATGGAGCTTGTAGATATAGATGTGGTGATGAGTCATCTGGCCTGCGCCGATCAGCCGGATCACCCGATGAACTTGGAACAGAAGCACGCGTTCGATGCCGCAGTTTCTCAAATCGGTAGCAAACGGAAATCGCTGGCGTCTTCGTCGGGAATATTTTTGGGGCCCCAATATCATTACGATCTGGCGCGCGCCGGCGCTGCACTTTATGGCGTAAATCCGCATCCGGGCGCACCCAATCCGATGCGCCAAGTGGTTCGAATACAAGGGAAAATTCTGCAAGTGCGTTCCGTTGACACTCCAACGAGCGTTGGCTATGGTGCGACGCATCGGGCCACCCGGCCGTCAAAGATCGCTACGGTCGCGGTCGGTTATGCAGATGGGTATTTTCGCTCCCTCAGCAATGCCGGGACAGCCTTTGTCGGTGACTACGAAATACCGTTGGTGGGGCGGGTGTCCATGGATTTAACAACCTTCGATGTTACCGATATCCCCGCCGGCCTTGTGGCGCCGGGGCAAATGGTCGATCTTGTAGGTCCCAAAAACCCGATCGACAAAGTGGCCGGACAAGCCGGCACCATCGGATACGAAATGCTCACCAATCTCGGAATGCGTTATCAACGCGTCTATAGCGGCGGCGGCAGGGCTCTGAAATGAATTTTTTGCAATCCATCGGCCGCTTCACTTTATCCTTCCTGGCCACCGCCGGGCGTTTGAGCGTCTTCACCGGAACGGCGCTCATGCATGCGGTGCGCCCGCCCTTTTATCCGCGTATTGTTCTTAAGCAAATGATCGAAATCGGCTACTTCTCGCTTCCGGTCGTCGGGTTGACGGCGGTATTCGCCGGCATGGTCTTGGCCTTGCAAAGCTTTACCGGATTTGCCCGCTTTTCGGCGGAAGGCGCCGTCGCCAATGTGGTGGTTTTATCGATCACGCGGGAATTGGGGCCGGTGCTCGCCGGGTTGATGGTATCGGGGCGCATCGGCGCGTCGATGGCCGCCGAAATCGGCACGATGCGGGTTACCGAACAAGTGGACGCGCTCATCACACTCTCCACCAATCCCTTTAAATATTTGATGGCGCCCCGATTTATCGCCGGCCTGACAATGATGCCGCTGTTGGTGTTTGTTGCCGATATTATCGGTATCATGGGCGGCTATTTGGTCGCGGTGTTCGCCCTTGGCTTCAACGCATCGAACTATCTTCAAGCCACTTGGGACTTTATGCAGCCGTTCGACGTCATTTCGGGCTTGTTGAAAGCCAGCGTATTCGGCTTCATCATCACATTGATGGGCTGTTATCACGGTTACTATTCCAAAGGCGGCGCCCAAGGCGTCGGTCAGGCGACAACCAACGCCGTCGTTTCGGCATCAATCTTGATCCTGTGTTCCGATTACCTCCTCACCCAGATATTCTTTGCCGCGGATGCCTGAGCCCGAAACAAAAATTTGCATGACAGGTGTCCGCAAGGCGTTCGGGCCGAGGGTCATTCTCGACGACTTCAATTTGGATGTTAAAACTGGCGAATCCATGGTCGTGATCGGCGGTTCGGGCGTGGGTAAATCGGTAATGTTAAAATGTTTGCTTGGTATTTTGACACCCGAAAGCGGATCGATCACCATCGACGGCATAGAAACAATCAACGTCGGCTCAACCGAGCGCGAGCGCATCAACGCCAATATAGGCATGTTGTTCCAAGGCGCAGCGCTTTTCGACAGCCAGACGGTTTGGGAAAATGTGGCGTTTGGTTTGACCGCGAAAAAGGTCAACAAAAAAGACGCGTATGAAATCGCTATGGCGAAAATTGCCCTGGTCGGCCTAAAGCCGGAAATTGCAGACACCTACCCGTCGGAACTTTCTGGCGGCATGAAAAAGCGTGTCGGGCTGGCGCGCGCCATAGCCACCGACCCCAAAATTATATTTTTCGACGAGCCGACAACGGGGCTGGATCCGCTGATGGGCGACATCATCAACGATTTAATCGTTCACTGCGTCGAAGAAACCGGTGCCACCACGGTGACAATTACCCACGAC
>JABMOP010000147.1 GCA_013204125.1 Rhodospirillales bacterium
GAAAATCGGCTTGGTCAGGAATTCAAACCAACCCCAATCGATAGCAAGATCAAACCGCGATATATTCAGCTCGTCTCGGTAAGCGGTTATCAATTGCGCTTCCTTGGCGCCGGCAAACAGACGATTGGTGGTTTCCGCTACGCCGCCGGCCACAACCGTTGACGCCCCTTCCAAAAAATTCACCCGGTAATTATCAATTTCTTTCTGGCGGTCGTCACGAAATTCGGAATTGGTCGCCGTCTTTTGATCGGGGATCAACGCCGTTAGCCAGTATTTATCTGTGATGCCGATCCAACCGCCGGTTGATTTGCGTTTGATGACGCGGGCATCTTGGACTTCGTCATATGTGGTTTCTTCGAGAACGCCATCAAATACGCCCAACAATCCTTCGTGCAAAATATAAAAGCCGGTGGTTTCCGGCGTACCGGTGCGCGCGATCTGGCCATACGGGTAGAAAGTAAGCGGCTTACTTGAATTGTTTTCCACCCGTTGGGTCACGCTGAACATGTAATTTTTGTCCAGTTTTATTGTCATCTTAAAGATGACGCCTTCGGGGCTGGTCCAGCGTAGCGTTACTGGAATTTCCGGGCTCAATACGTCGCGGTTGGCGGACCAGTTTGCATTCACCGGCGGCGCTTGCACGCTGCTATTGGCCGCCGCTACCCAACCAAAATTCGCATAATAGGGATTGGTTGTCCCGATCGGGTGCAACAGCTTGATATTGGGGCTGCCAGGTTTGATGGTTTCGCGGTAACCATTGAGGGTTAAATCGTCGAAGCGCGCGCCGGTCAGGGAAATCGAGCCGGTCAGGCGAGGTGATTGGATGCGCACCCTTTTGGCCGCGCCTAAAGCTTTGGAGCGTTGCATTGCCGCATCGGCCGGGGTGGATTGACCGGGAAGCGCCGGTGCATTTACCGCTGCGGGGCTGCCCGGCAGAACGGTAGGCCCGCCGGCAGTTGTGCCGGGCGTCGAAGGATGGCTTGGCGCGACGGGTGTCGATGGGGCGATTTTAGACGTTTTGGTGCTTTCCGGCGGCGCGTTGGTTGCGCCAAAATAAAATTGAAAGCCAACCATGATGGCGACCGATAACACCACCGCCATAATCATATTGCGGGTATCCATGGCTTAAACCCCGCTCTCTGAAATTTGGTCCGACGCCGCATCACAACGGCAATTGGGCTCTGGAACCGGGTCATAGCCGGAGGTTCCCCAAGGCTGGCACCGTGCTATCCGCCGGGCGGCGAGGCCCACGCCTTTGAACGCGCCGTGCAAACGAATGGCATCGAGCGCGTATTCCGAACAGCTCGGCGCGTGGCGGCACACACCTGGTAGAACCGGTGAAATAAATAGCCGGTAGCCGTGGATTGGGAGGCGAATGAGGTAGGAAATAAAGTTCATTATGGGACGATCTTTGTCGATGAATGTTTGCTCTGCTTGGCGCCGGGTGCCGATTTCTTTTCCGATCTTTCTGCGCTGAACGAGTCGAGCGCCTTAATTAAATTATCGACCAGAGAAGCATAAGGCCTATTTAATGCCGCCCGCCGTCCGATAATCACATAGTCGTTGTTGCCGGGTGCGTGTTCCGGCAATACTTGCTCCGCCGCCGCTTTCAAGCGCCGCCGGACCCGGTTTCGGATAACGGCGTTGCCGACCTTGCGGCTAACGGTGAACCCGACCCTAAAGGGATAGGGGGCGCCGGCTTCGGCTTCATCTCGCGCCCGCGCTTGAAGCACCAGGCTTGGCGTAACAAATTTCTTGGCGGCGGCTGCCACACGAAGAAATTCTTTGCGCTTCTTTAAATGAACGAGACGCGGTTCCACCGCCGTCCCCCCTTAGACTTTAGGCAGACAGACGTTTGCGACCCTTGGAGCGGCGCCTGGCGATTACGCGCCGCCCGCCGGGGGTCGCCATACGGGAGCGAAAACCATGTCGCCTCTTCCGAACAAGGTTGCTCGGCTGAAAAGTACGTTTCACTGAATTTCTCCGAATAAATACGGCACCGATTGGGCAAGGCCCGGTGTATAGGGCTCTAGCTGGCTTAAGTCAACGATTTCAGGTCAAATATTGGTCACGCAATAGTTCCTATTTTAAGCCCGATAATTGCCGTAATTGACATCCGATACCTTAACACTCCTGCTGTGCGCCGATTTAGCCACTATATTATTCTCATGTCCGAAACAATTAGCACGGGATATTTGCGTGATCGGCGGCGGCTGGACGGGCCGTTCGGCGTTGAAATGGCGTAGGCTTATCGCTTGCTGGGTACCGATGTTACAAAATTGGAAATGGACCGCCTTATGACGACCGACGATCCGGAACTTGTCCAAGTGCTCAAAGGCCGGCAAGCGCGGCGCCGGCGAGTATTTCTTAGGCTCCCTGTTCGGGGCAAAAACGCGTTCCTTGGTACGAATTCTGGCTCGTTTCGGATAAGCCGGCCGGGTGGCTTTTCGCGTCCTTCCGGCTGGTGTAATGTATTGGAATGATCGTTCCAACATATCCGCGGCACCCGCTGCTCAAGAGCCTTTCGGCTAAGCTTCTGTTGTTAACCATCATTTTTATCATGGTTGGCGAAGTACTGATTTATGTGCCGTCGGTCGCCCGTTTCCGCAAAAACTATTTGGAAGAGCATGTTGCCGCCGCCCGCCTTGCGGCCATTCCCATGGAATTATTGCCAACCCGTTCGGTTACCGAGGAATTGCGCACCCGATTGCTGGTGCAATCCGAATCCTACAACATCGTCCTCAGGAAGCCGAGCAGTAGTATTTTCATTCATGGGCCTGGAGAAATACCGTTGGTGACTGAAACTTTCGATCTCCGTCACGCGAATTTCGTGACTTGGATTATGGATGCCGCCAGGGCGCTTTCCAGGCTGGATAACCGAGTGATCCGTGTGATCGGCACGGCGCCTGAAACGGACGATATCTCGGTCGAGGTTTTGCTTGATGAAAAGCCGATGCGTATTGCGATGTGGGAATTTTCCGTCCGTATATTGTTACTTTCCATTGTCATATCGGTGACCACGGCGGCTTTCGTCTTTATTGCCTTGCGGGCCTTGATGGTGCGCCCCATGGGGCGCCTTATCGAAAGCATGACGGCGTTCCGCGCGAATCCTGAAAACGAAGACGCGGACATCGGCTGGACCGAACGCGCCGATGAATTTGGCACGGCCCAGCGCGAATTGGGAGTCATGCAGCGCGAATTGCGCCAAGCGTTGCGTCAGCGCCAGAGATTGGCGGCGCTCGGCTCGGCGGTCGCTAAAATCAATCACGACCTCCGCAATTCTCTCGGCACGGCGATGCTGGTGTCCGACCGGTTGGCTACGAGCGAAGATCCGGATGTAAAACGCGTGTTGCCCCGGCTGTTCGCCGCCATCGACCGCGCCGTCAATTTATGTTCCCAGACCTTGGATTTTGCCAGTCAGGATTCGCCTAAATTATCTTTGACCATTTTCCCTTTGCACGATTTGATTTCCGAAATTGGCAGTTCCATCGCCGGATCCGACGGGGACCATAGAACCGCCAAATGGAAAAATCACGTGGACCGGGGTCAGATGATTAAAGCGGACCGCGATCAATTGTTCCGGGCGATCATGAATGTCGGGCGCAACGCCTATCAGGCGGGCGCCAAAACAGTCTCAGTAAGCTTTCGCCGTGACAATGATCGTTTATGTATTGAAGTGGAAGACGATGGGCCGGGCCTGCCTGATAAAGCCCGAAAAAACTTGTTTACCCCGTTCATGAGTTCGGCGCGGCGCGGTGGAACCGGGCTGGGGTTGGTCATTACGCGCGATGTCATGCGCGCCCATGGAGGGGATGTATCGCTGATGGGCACCGGCGAAGGCGGCACTAAATTTTGCTTAGAATTGCCGGAAGAAGTTCAAGAAGGCGCCCGCTTCTGGATTTAATCACCTAGCGCTACGCCTTCACGCCGCTGGTCCGCGCCGCCGGTTATCCGCCCGCCGGTGATCCGTATGGCGTGAAGTCCACTGGTCATCACGCTTTCCTTGACGGTGTGGCCTAAGGCCTCCAACTGTGATTTTAGAGAGCTCCAATTTCGGCTCGATTCCAACTCGGTCGCGCCGTTCCGGTTAATAATATGAGGCGCATCGATGGCGGCCTGGATATCCATATTCCAATCGAGCGCCGATATAATAGTTTGGGCCACATATCCGATAATCCTCGGGCCGCCGGGCGAGCCGACCGCGAGGACAAGTTTCCCGGTCCCATCGACGATCAAGGTCGGGCTCATGGACGAGCGTGGCCGTTTCCCGGCGCGCGCGCTGTTTACCGTCAATGTGTCGCCGTGAAAGGGTTTGAAGGTAAAGTCCGTCATTTGATTATTGAGCAGGAAGCCGCGCACCATGAGCCTTGATCCAAATGCGCTTTCGATACTGGAAGTCAGCGCTACGGCATTACCCAGGGCGTCAACAACACTCAAATGGGTGGTCGAATTGCCTTTCTCGGTTTGCGGCGTAATGTTTAGACCGGCGCTTTGGCTTTGCACTTCTCCCGGCGCTGCCCTGCCCATGCTTTTGTAGGGCGAGATCAGCTTGGCGCGTTTGCTCAAATAACCGGGATCAATCAAACGGTTGACCGGCACCGAAACAAAGCCGGGATCGGCGACATAACGATTGCGGTCTGCAAAAGCTAGGCGGCTCGCTTCGGCGATTAAATGAACGGCCGCCACCGAGCCCGGCTTCATTTTGGCAATGTCGGTGCCTTGTAGAATCCCCAAAATTTGTTGCACCGCGATGCCGCCCGAAGATGGAGGCGGCATGCCACAGACGAACCATTTTCTATAAAAGGAACAGACCGCTTCGCGCTTTATGGCGCGGTAGGATTCCAAATCTTTGACGGTCATACCGCCCGGATTGATATGGCTGGCGCTAACCGTTTTGGCAATATCTTGCGCGATGCCGCCCGAATAAAATGCATCGACGCCGATGAGTTGGATAAGGCTGAACGTGTCGGCCAATTCTTTGTTGACCAATTTGGTGCCGACCGGTTTTGCCTGGCCATCAGCGGTATAAAAATAGGCCCTCGTTTTGGCAAATTTCTTCAAATGCTTGTCGCGCTTAATCATCGCGTGCAAGCGCGGCGAAATTCTAAATCCTTCGGTCGCCACCTTGATCGCCGGCTCAAACAATTTTTGCCAAGCCAGCTTGCCATGCTCCTTATGGGCCGCCTCCAGCATTCTTAGAAGACCCGGCACGCCAACCGAAAGGCCGCCCGGCACGACCTCCGAAAATTTGCGGCTCGATCCATCAAAATTCAAAAACATGTCTGGGCGCGCCGAGCCGGGCGCCCATTCGCGCCCGTCATAGGCTTCGATGGCGCCCGAATTTTTTTTGAAATGAAGCAGGAACCCGCCGCCGCCAATACCCGATGATTGCGGTTCAACCACGTTCAAGACCATTTGCGCTGCGATGGCCGCATCGATGGCATGTCCGCCGGCGCGCAGCATTTCAAGCCCGGCTTGGCTGGCCAGGGGATTTGCCGCTACGACCATATATTTTTCCGCAGCTGCGGCAATTCGCGGCGCATAGGGCGGCGCAACGGACGGCGTATATGTAGGTATGTTTACCGGCTCGGCCTTGATCTGGGGTTTTAAATGTTGGCATGCGGCCAGTGACCCGGCGACGGCGATTACGGTCCAAATCCGGATGCCTAACAACGAGCCCAATTTGACCCGTGATCGATGTAAATTCATGGTAGTCCCTTTTTCCCCGTCGCTGTTCATAATGACCGCTAAGATATCGCCCTTCAATGGAATTAACCGGTCAATTATGGCTATATAGAGATTGGCATTGAGATAAGCCCCGGTTTGGTGCGCGCGTGGCTGGCAGGAATGCGTTGAATATGGTATGTCAGCGCCCCTTGGCCCAAAACCGGGCCGGCCATATGGCAGGAGCTCTAAGTTGAGTACCAACTCCAAAGTTAGCGCAGGCAAGCAGACGAACCGAATCACCGTAACCGATATTGCCGCCCGTAAAGGCGGAGAGCCTGTGGCATGTTTGACTGCCTACACGGCACCAATGGCTAAAATACTAGATCCGCACGTGGATTTATTGTTGATGGGAGATTCGCTGGGCATGGCGCTTTACGGCATGAGCTCAACCCTGGGTGTGACCTTGGATATGGTTATCGCCCACGGCGCCGCCGTGGTGCGCGGCAGCGAACGTGCTTGCGTCATCGTCGATATGCCGTTCGCCACCTATCAAGAATCGCCCGCGCAGGCGTACCGAAATTGCGCCCGCGTCGTCGCCGAAACCGGCTGCGCCGGAATCAAGCTCGAAGGCGGCGAAGAAATGGCGGAAACGGTAAGGTTCCTGGTGGCACGCGGCATCCCGGTGCAGGGTCATGTGGGATTAATGCCGCAATCGTTCAACACCGCCGGCGGCTACCGTGTGCAAGGAAAGAACCAGCTCGAAGCGGCCAAGATCAAATTCGACGCCGCGGCCATTTCCGAAGCCGGCGCCTTTTCAATTGTAATCGAAGGCACCATTGAAAATGTGGCGGCGGAAATTACCAAAAATATTTCGGCCGTGACCATCGGCATCGGCGCATCGCCGACTTGCGATGGTCAGGTGTTGGTTACCGAAGATGTCATTGGCTTGTTTACGGAATTCACGCCGAAGTTCGTAAAAAAATATGCAGATGTCGGCGAAGCTATTGGTGAGGCCGCCGCCGAATACGCCAAAGATGTTAAATCGCGCGCCTTCCCAGGCCCCGAACATTGCTACGTCAAAAAATAACATGGCAACGGGTTTAGGAACGGTCCGCAATGTTGCGGAACTAAGGTCGCTAATTGCCGGATGGCGAGGGCAAGGTCAGAGCGTCGGTCTGGTGCCGACAATGGGCGCACTCCATGAAGGGCATTTTTCGCTGGTGCGCGCGTCCCTTACGAACAATGATCGTACCTGCGTAACACTTTTTATTAATCCCAAACAATTCGGCGAAGGCGAGGATTTGGGCACTTATCCCCGCGATGAAGCCGCCGATACGGCCGCGCTGGAGAGGCTTGGCGCTGATGCCTTGTTCGCGCCGGCGGCGGTGGAAATGTATCCCGAAGGCTCTGCGACATCCGTTTCGGTTCCGGGCCTCGGCGATATGCTGGAAGGAGAATTCCGGCCTGGATTTTTTACCGGCGTTGCCACCGTCGTCACAAAATTGCTGATCCAGGCACTGCCCGATCAGGCCTTTTTTGGCGAAAAAGATTACCAGCAATTATGTGTCGTTCGCCGTCTTGCCACGGATCTCAATATCCCAACTGAAATCATTGCTTGTCCCATCGTGCGCGAAGATGACGGCTTAGCGTTGTCTTCGCGCAATGCTTATTTAAGTTTCGATGAGCGCCGGCTAGCCCCTTCATTGCACGCTGCCCTTGCCGCCGCCGCCGCCCAGGTTGTGGCCGGTGCCGACCCATCTGATGCTGCCGAACTGGCAAAACGGGCAATATTAGAAGCCGGTTTTGGAAAGGTGGATTATATCGCGATCCGTGATTCGGATAGTCTTCAGCCTTTGGTTAAACTGGATGGCCGCGCCCGCATTCTTGGCGCGGCGTGGATCGGCAAAACCCGCCTGATCGATAATTTAAGTATCACTGGTTAGGCTTTTTTTCCTTCACCGGGATCAGTACCAGGGCCAGTGAAACGCAAACCAACCCAAGCGACACAATTTCGCGCCAGCCAATGGCTTCGTTCAGTAC
>JABMOP010000148.1 GCA_013204125.1 Rhodospirillales bacterium
CCACACCGCAAGCGCCCGACGGCGCCAGCTATGCGGAGAAGTTGGAGCGCGGCGAAGGGCTGTTGGATTGGACCTATCCGGCAGAGGAGTTGGAACGTCGCCAGCGCGCCTTCACAACATGGCCCGGCGCCTGGTTGAATTATCAAGGCCAACGCATCAAAATTTTAGCCATGGAAGTGACGATCGGCGAAGGCGCCCCCGGCGAAGTTCTGGATGATCGCTTGTTGATTGCCTGCGGCAAAGGCGCTGTACGTTTAACGCGCGTACAGCGCGCCGGCAAAGCGCCGATGACGGCCGAAGAATTTCTGCGCGGCTTTGCCGTTCCGAAGGGTGCGGAACTTTTATGAGGCGCTTCAAACTGACCATCGAATATGACGGCGCACCGTTTGTCGGCTGGCAACGCCAGGAAAACGGCCTCGGCGTTCAGCAAGTGCTGGAAGAAGCGGTGACCGAATTTTGCGGCGAAACGGTGTTGATCGAAGGCGCGGGGCGCACCGATGCCGGTGTCCACGCCTTAGCCCAGGTGGCCCATGTTGATATCGAAAAGGAAACCGATGCGAATATCGTCCGCGATGCGCTCAACTACTACTTACGCAAAGTGCCGGTGACGATCTTAAAGTCGGAAGAAGTCAGCACCGAATTTCACGCCCGCTTTTCGGCTACCGAACGCGCCTATCTTTACCGTATTCTCGATCGCCGCACTCCGCCTTCTTTAAATAAGGGGCGCGTCTGGTGGGTGCCGGTGGCTTTGGATGCGGGCGCCATGAATGAAGCGGCGCAAACCCTGATCGGGAATCACGATTTCACCACCTTCCGCGCCGTTCAGTGCCAGGCGGATAGCCCGGTGAAAACCTTGGATGTTTTGACCGTCGAGCGCCAGGGCGACGAAATACTAATCCGCGCCCGGGCGCGCTCTTTCCTTCATCGCATGGTGCGAAATTTTGCCGGCACACTGAAATTGGTCGGCGAAGGCAAATGGACAGCGGGCCAGGTGGCCGAAGCTCTGGCCGCCGCCGACCGTACCCGCGGTGGCCCAACGGCACCGCCGGACGGGCTTTATTTGACGGAAGTTGTCTATTAACCGACCGCACCGGCCCCTTTGACGTAAATCCTTGATCAGGGTCAATGAAATTTTTCGCCCATCCGTTATGCTGGCCGCCATTCGGAATTTGGTGGCGCGGCCATGGCCGCGCCAAATCACAGGCTATTTTAAGGAGAGGAGCGATGTCTATTGCCAAAAGGTTGGACAAATATTTGAACAGTGCGGACGTGAAATACGAAGTCATCAGCCATCCGATCACAGAAAATAGTTCGATGACTGCCGAAGCAGCGGACATAAAAGGCGATGATCTGGCCAAGGCGGTGGTGTTTCATGATAACGACGGTTACGTCGTTGCCGTGGTGCCGAGCACACATCGGGTCGAGGTCAATAGCCTCCAAAGAATATTGGGGCGCGATCTGAACCTGGTGACGGAACTGGAATTGGATATGCTGTTTGCCGATTGCGAAGTCGGCGCGGTTCCGCCGCTGGCCCAAGCTTATGGATTGCCGGTGGTGTTGGACAGAAGCCTCCAGGGCCATGACAAACTGTATTTCGAAGCCGGTGATCATCGCACCCTGATCGGCGTCAACGGCGAAAGCTTCGCCAAACTGATGGATGGATCGGAGATCGGCTCGTTCAGCCATCATACCTAGATGGACGCTTTATCTTAAGGCGGCCTTAGGGTATTTCTGGCCGCTCGTAATTTGATAGAGAGTTTCCAAGTTTTGGCTAAACCATCAACCATCGTATTTCTTGCGGCGGCATTGATTGCCGCCGCGCTTTTGTTTATCCCCGCGCCGGCGGGGATGAACCCCGGTCTGATGCGCGCCGCTGCCGTTATGGTGCTGGCCATCGGCCTTTGGTCGACGTCTGTGGTGCCGGCCTATTACGGCTCTTTGATTTTTATGTTCGCCTGTATGGTTTTGGCGGTAGCGCCGGCCAAGGTTGTGTTTTCCGGCTTTGCCGCCGGTGCCATATGGCTGGTGTTTGGCGGCATCGTCGTTGGCGCCGGGGTTAAAAAAGTAGGCCTGGACGTCCGTTTGGTGCGCCTATTTCTAAGGCATTTCCCCACGTCTTACCTGCCGATCATTTATGGAATTTTCTGGGCTTCGGCAAGCCTTGCTTTCGTCATCCCTTCGGCCGCCGGGCGCGTCGCGCTTTTGGTGCCGATCATGCTGGCGCTTTCGGAGCGGCTCGGCTTTAAGCCGCAATCAAAGGGCCAGGCCGGGGTTATTTTGGCCAGCACCATGGGTACGATGGTTTCCGCCTTTGGCATTTTGCCGGCGAATGTTCCCAATTCGGGCCTCTACGGCGCGATGGAAAGTGTTTACGCAACCCATATTGCTTATGGCGAATATTTTATTCTGAATTATCCGGTTCTTGGCGGCGCGGCGCTCATCCTTTATCCGCTGATTATATGGACGCTGTTTCGAGATAAGCCGGAACCCGTTACCACCGAAGAAGAGATCAAACCTTGGGCCGCCGAAGATGTCCGCCTTTTAGTCATTCTAATGGCGGCGCTCATTTTGTGGATCACTGATACTCTGCACGGTGTCGCGCCGTCTTGGGTGGCGCTTGGCGCCGGACTTATTTGCGTGATGCCGCGCTTCGGTGTTTTGCCGTCCAAGGCGCTGGCCGAAGACATTAATTACGGCCCCATCCTGTTTGTCGCCGGCATCATCGGTCTTGGCGCGGTCGCCACCGATTCCGGCATCGGATCGTTTATCGCCGATCAAATGCTGGCGGTGGTGACATTGAAACCAGGGCAGGATTTTTGGAATTTTTATATGATTTCGGGGATCGGTGCGGCGGTTGGTCTTGTCACCACCATGCCGGCGCAACCGGCGATCATGGTTCCAATGGCCCAATCCATCGCCGATGCATCCGGCTGGAGCCTGATGAGCGTTGTGATGAGTTCGGTCCCGACCTGGATGATGATGCCCTTTCCATATCAAGGGCCGCCGGTCGTTTTGGCAATCGCGCTGGCGAATTTGCGAATTGGCTGGGTGATAAAACTTTTGCTGGCCTATTCTACTGTCGGCGTGGTCGTTATCTTACCGCTGCATTATCAATGGGGTCGGTTTTTAGGATATTTCGGCGCCGGCTAAACTTTAGCGCTTGGCCGCTGACTTATCTGTTGGTGCCAGCGTTTAACATTGGCGCAATCATCCGGGATTTCCAATTTTTGCCGGCGGGCGAAATCAACGGCGATAAGGCATGTGATATCGGCGACGGTAAAGTCCGGCCCGGCCAGATATTCGCTTTCCCCAAATCGCTGATCCAACATTTCGTATAATTTCTGGATGCGTTGTTTACCGCGGAGCGCAAGTTCGGGAATTTGTTCATACCCCTTGGACCCGGTGAGCCCGCGCCCGGACATGCCCGCTGCCGTATTGCGCAATACTTCGGACCCGGCGATAAAACCGTCCCATTCGACGCGGTGTTCCCACATGGCAATGATGCCTTGTTCTTCGGGGCTGACGCCCATCAGGGGCGGTTCGGGAAAGGCCGCTTCTAAATAACGGCAGCACGCGATGGCTTCTGAAATACAAGTGCCGTCATCGAGTTCCAAAACCGGCACCGTGCACCACGGATTGAGCTTCATAAATTCCGTTTTCAGATGTTCGCCGCCGCGTAAATCCACTTGAACAACGGGAATGTCGATGCCTTTTTCGGCGATGAACATGCGTACCCTGCGCGGGCTTGGCGCCGGCGCGGTATCGTATAGTTTCATAAGGCCTTCTCCGCCAACCTACTTCAACATGCCGAGGCTCAATGAGTTGATAAATATGCTGACAATGAAATCCAGCACCACCAATCCAATGGCGAGGACGACCGATATATTAAGCGCCGTCTTGGTGATGAACCACGTATAAAGCATGACCATTATCAAGATCGCTATGCCTAAGGCTCTGGTAGCGCCGGGCGGCAGCATGCCAAATTCGGTTAACATCGCGAACGGCAGATAGACCAAGTTCTGCCACACCGATGCCCAATTATAGGCAACGATATAACTAATATATTGCGATTCGCGACTGATCGAATTGCAGATGTAGAACATCATTAGGGGAAAAATCACCCAGGCGATGACATAGGCGATGATTTCGACTGAGGCAAAGCGGAAGGCGGAAACTTCGATCTCTGCCATGTGGAAACGGACCACCAAGTATAACACAAACAGAGGCGCGACGAAGGCGGCAGCATAAAAAGACCGCCAAAACCCATCAAGGCTGGTATCGAAATAGGCCATACCGCCGGGGTCGGCCCGCGCCAATCGATAGGCGCCGTATAAAGCAGAAGCGGTGGCTTGAGAAAATGGCACGGGTGGTTTCAGCCTTTTTGCGGAAAAAAATCTTCCAATACGGCATGGTAGATGTCGGTCAATGTTTCGATGTCGGCGAGCGCGATGCTTTCATCTGCTTTGTGCATGGTTTGGCCGACCAAACCGAATTCGGCCACCGGACAATAATCTTTGATGAAACGAGCATCGGACGTGCCGCCGGACGTGCTGAGTTCCGGTTGGCGCCCGGTGATGCGTTCTACAGCGCCGGAAATGATCCTGCTTAGGTGCCCGGGCGGCGTCAAAAACGCTTCGCCGGATATATATATTTCCAATTCGTAATTGCCGCCGATGGCGTCCAACCGTTCGCGCACCCATTTTTCTATATCTGCGGCGCTGTGCAGATCGTTGAAGCGCACGTTGAAGCGGGCGCTTGCCTTGCCGGGAATGACATTGGTCGCAGGGTTGCCGACATCGACGGTCGAGACCTGCAGCGTCGAAGCCTGAAAATGATCGGTGCCATCGTCCAGTTTGTCGCCCGTCAACGCCGCTAGCATTTCAACCAGCCGGTGCACCGGATTGTCGGCAAGGTGCGGATAGGCCGTATGCCCCCCGGTGCCGATCACTTCCAATCGCGCGTTGAGGCTGCCGCGCCGGCCGATTTTAATCATTTCGCCCATGGCGTTCGGATTGGTCGGCTCGCCGACCATGCATGCGTCGAATTTCTCGCCCCGATCATCGGCCCATTGCAAAAGTTTCTTGGTGCCGTTGATGGCCGGACCTTCTTCGTCGCCGGTAATCAGAAAGCTGATGGAGCCATCGAACGCGCCGCCGCGCCCATCCAAAAAGCGGCTGGCGGCGGCGGCGAAACAGGCAATTCCGGCCTTCATGTCGGCCGCGCCGCGCCCATAGAGAACGCCGTCTTTGACTTCGGCTGCGAAGGGATCGGCGCTCCAGTTTTCCAGATCGCCGACCGGCACGGTGTCCGTATGTCCGGCAAAGCAAAAATGAGGCGCACCGCCGCCGATGCGCGCATAGAGGTTTTGAATGTCGGCGGTGCCGTCTTCGGAAAAGGTAAGCGGGTGACAATCGAAACCGATTTTTTCTAATTCTGCCTCAAGCACCTCCAACGCGCCGCCATCGTTCGGCGTAATGCTTTCGCATCGGATGAGCGCCCGGCTTAGCTCCAATGCGTCGAGGGTGGCGCTCACTCTCTGAGCAAATCGTTGATTGAGGTTTTGGCCCTGGTGCCTTCGTCAACGCGTTTTACGATCACCGCGCAATAGAGGCTTGGTCCCGGGCTGCCGTCCGGCAGATCCTTGCCCGCCATAGTGCCCGGCACGACGACCGAATAGGCGGGAACGCGGCCCATATGAATTTCGCCGGTGTTACGGTCGATGATTTTGGTCGAGGCGCCGATGAACACACCCATAGAAAGGACCGCGCCTGTTTCGACGATGACGCCTTCGGCGACTTCGGAGCGGGCACCGATAAAGCAGTTGTCTTCGATTACAACCGGATCGGCCTGGAGGGGTTCCAACACGCCGCCGATCCCGGTGCCGCCCGATATATGACAATTTTTGCCGATCTGAGCGCACGAGCCAATGGTTGCCCAGGTATCGACCATGGTGCCTTCGTCCACATAGGCGCCCAAATTGACGAAGGACGGCATCAAAACCACGCCCGGCGCGATATAAGCCGAACGGCGCACCACGCAATTGGGCACGGCGCGAAAGCCGGCGGCCTTAAATTCGGTTTCGCTCCAGCCGGAAAATTTGGAGGGAACCTTATCCCACCAATTGCCGCCATCGGGGCCGTTATTCATTTCCCACATATCGTTCAAACGAAAGGACAGCAACACGGCTTTTTTGAGCCATTGGTTGACCTGCCAGCTATCGCCGGCCTTCTCGGCAACCCGCGCTTGCCCGCTATCCAACAGGCCGAGCGCGGCATCGACCGCGTCCCGCACGTCGCCGGTGGTTGAAGAATTTACGTCGTCGCGCGCGTCCCATGCGGCGTCGATGGTGTTTTGTAACTGGCCTTGATCCACTGGTCCCGCCTCGTTCAACTAAATAAGGATGATAAAAACTTGGGGCGGAACATGGCCTCCGCCCGCGCCGAAGTCAACTTGCTAGGCTGGCTATAGGTAGGCTTCAAATCCCGGCCACTTCAGCCAGCCAACGCGACAGGTCATCGGTGCGGTGATGGGGTTTGAGTATTTCGGCGTCGGCTTCGGCCCACGGCCGGCCGGTTTCGACCCAAACGGTGGTCATACCCATATCCGCGGCCGGACCCAGATTACGGACAATATCTTCGACCATGACAGCTCCTTCAGGTTCGATCTCGAAGCGAGATACCATTTTTTCGTAAATCACCGGCGCCGGTTTTGGAACATACGATGCGGCGACGATATCGAATATGCCGGCGAAATGATGCTTGATGCTGATGCGCTCCAAGACACGTTCCGCATATTCTAGGGTGGCGTTGGTAAAGACGAATTTACGGCCCGTCAGGCGGCCCAAAGCCTGATCCATGCGGAGGTCGGGCATTATCGGGCCCAAATCCACGTCATGCACATAATCCAGGTAAGGCGCGGGGTCCATGTCGTGGTGGTCCATCAGGCCACGCAATGTGGTTCCATGCTCGCGAAAATATCTTTTTTGTGTCCGATACGCCTCTGCGTGGTCAATATCTAAATAGTCGGCGATGAAACTGCACATGCGTTTGTCGATCTGATCGAACAGATTTGCGCCCGCCGGATAGAGCGTATTGTCCAAATCGAATACCCAAGAGGTGCTATTTTTTAATTTTTCGTCGGTCATCGGCCTGATTTCATTAACATTTTCAAAAATATAAAGCCACGCTCATCTGGTTAAATGGTCTCTGAAATCCCATCTAAAGTTAAGTACAGCTTCGGCCCCAAGCAACAAATTTGCTACAGGAAAATGGAAAATACTGCACCGCAGATCAAAGCCGGTACCAGCGAGCGCGAGCGCTTCGTCGCCTTTGCCTTTTGTTGGGCCGACGACAGCCCCATAATGCGTGACGACGAAAGCGGCTTATACGACGCCGAAGGATTTGTAGAATTAGCGGAACAGCGCATCCTCGCAGCCAAAGCGGCAGGCTTGACGGCGGATTTGACCCTGGTGGTATTGCCGGGCCTCGAAGGCTTGAAGAAAAGCTTGAACGAAAACGCCCGCAGCGGCTTGAACGCAACACTTAGCGCCGCGCTGCGCGTCAATTCCCTAGGCGGCGATTCGGCGGCAGAAATGGAAGGCAAGGGCGTCAAGGCTGAAACGGCGACCCTATCGACGGATGGTCCGCTTTCCGGCGAAGATCCGGCCAACCGCTTTTTCCAAACCCTGCGCAAAGACGGTTACAAAGTATGCTTGGATGATTTCGGCGCCGGCGCCGCCAGTTTCCAATATCTGGCGACCCTTGAGGTCGATGTTGTTAAACTGGATGGTTCGGCAATCAAGAATGCGTTAGTGGCGAATCAGGGGCGGGCTTTTCTGACGGCGCTTGTGCGTATGTGCCAAGATATCGGCGTCGAAACGGTTGCCGAAATGATCGACGACCAGGAAATCTTAGATTTTGTGCGATCTTGCGGAGTTGATTACGTGCAGGGATTTTTCTTTGGTAAACCATCAAAGGAAATTACAGATTCCGATCATTTGCATCTTGGTGGGAAATAACTAAATTTATTGAGAGTTGTTACGGAACCGTGCCGATATGTTGATTGACGATATCCACAAAGCCCTATCCGAGGCTCCAGGGTCTATCCTTGCCGCTTATCCAGACGGCGCGGTGATGGTTGATGCGGATGGTAAAATTCTGTCCAACAATCCTCAGGGCGCCGCTTTGGCCACTGCCGTGGCATCGGGCTCAGATGCCGATCTCGTGGCCCTTATAAAACGGGCTGTGGCCGGTAAGGCCGGTACCGCCGAAGCCGTCCCGCTTGCCGAAGACTTGCAATACGAGGTTACAGCTATTCCCATTGCGGATGGCCAAGCGGTGCTTTTATTGGGCCGCGATCAGACCTTCGAGCACAATATGATCGCGGCGCTGATCGAATCGCGTTCGCGCTACAAGGATTTTGTTGAAACCTCCAGTGATTTTGCCTGGGAATTGGACGCCGACGGCGTCATTAACTTTGTATCTCCTGCCGGTGCGTTGGATTATACGTCCGGCCAAATTATAGGCCGCCGCCCGGAAGAATTTTTTACCATCCCCGCCGATGAGGAATCACCCTTCGCCGGCACCAAGCAAGTTGAAAACATCCAAATCCAGATGGTCAGGGCCGATTCCGATATGGCGGAACTTTTGGTTTCGGCGCGCCCATTGTTCGGTAAGAACGGCGAATGGGTAGGTGCCCGCGGCGTCTGCCGAGATATAACGGAGCACCGCCGTGATCAGGCCGCGCTGGTCGAAGCAAGGCACCGCGAAGAATTGCTGGACCGTTTGGTCGGCATCGTCGGCGACGAGATCGAACCGGTGCGGGCGCTCGAAGCGATCACAGCATATTTTGTTGAGTTCAGCAATTTTGACGGTTGTGCGATTTACGCGCGCGACCAAATTTCAGAAAATGGCGGCGGGTTTAGGCTGGTTGCCGGGCTGGGAAATGCAGAAAACGCCCCGGAGGAAGAGGCTATCTTAGCGGCGATACCCAAAGTTCAGAGTGTAATGGATTTGCCGGGCGCGAGGGTCCCGGCTTTGATCGTTTCGACCGGTTATCACCAACAGGTCAATGGCGCTTTCATTGTTTGGCACGACCGTGATGTATTGGGCCC
>JABMOP010000149.1 GCA_013204125.1 Rhodospirillales bacterium
ACCCTGGATATCGCCATGGGCGGATCAACCAACACGGTGTTGCATCTGCTGGCCATTGCCCAGGAAGGCGGCATAGATTTCACCATGGCCGACATCGACCGCCTGAGCCGCAAAGTACCCAATATCTGCAAGGTCGCACCGTCGACCCAGGATTATCATATGGAAGACGTTCACCGCGCCGGCGGCATTATGGCGATATTGGGTGAACTTGACCGCGGCGGGCTGATCCACCGCGACATACCGACGGTTTATGCGCCGACAATCGGCAATGCCATCGACATGTGGGACGTGCGCCGCAACAACGATCCAGATGTGCATGAATTTTATCGCGCCGCGCCCGGCGGCGTCGCGACGACGGAAGCCTTCAGCCAGGATAAGCGCTATGAGACGCTCGATCTTGACCGCGAAGGGGGCTGTATCCGTGATGTAGAACACGCCTACAGTACGGATGGCGGCCTGGCTGTGCTTTACGGGAATATTGCGCTGGATGGATGTATCGTGAAGACTGCCGGGGTCGATGAAAGCATCCTTAAATTTTCAGGACCGGCGCGCCTTTTTGAATCCCAGGAAGATGCCTGTAAATCGATCCTTAGCCGCGAAATCAAGGCCGGGGATATCGTCGTCATCCGCTACGAAGGCCCCAAGGGCGGCCCCGGTATGCAGGAAATGCTCTATCCGACCAGCTATTTGAAATCTATGGGCATGGGCAAAGAATGCGCGCTCATCACCGATGGCCGCTTTTCCGGCGGTACCTCGGGTCTTTCCATCGGCCATGTATCGCCCGAAGCTGCCGAAGGCGGCGCCATCGGCTTGATCATCGAGGGCGATATCATCGAAATCGATATTCCGGGGCGAACCATAAATGTTGCCCAAGACGACGGCGAAATGGACCGCCGCCGCCAGGCAATGGACGCCAAGGGCCAGGATGGCTGGAAACCTGCCAACCTGCGCCCGCGCAAAGTATCACCGGCGCTTCGCGCTTACGCGGCAATGACCACCAGCGCGGCAAAAGGCGCCGTCCGTGACGTTAGCCAGGTTGAGCGGTAGGGGTTAGGGGCTGGATCATGGATGATCTCGCCATTGCCCGCGCTTTGCATGTGATTTCGGTGGTCCTCTGGATCGGCGGCGTTGCCTTCGTGACCACGACGCTTTTGCCGTCCCTCCGCCGATCGGAAGGGGCCTCGGCGCCGGCTCTGTTCGCCGCCATCGAAAGCCCGTTCGCCCGCCAAGCGCGCTATACGACGCTTCTCGCCGGCGGAAGCGGTTTTTATATGCTTTACCGCTTAGACGCTTGGGAAAGGTTTACCGATGCAAGCTATTGGTGGCTGCACGGCATGGTCTTTATCTGGGCGCTCTTTACGCTGATGCTGTTCGTATTGGAACCTTGGGTGTTGCATAAGCAGTTCCAGAAGCAGGCGGCAGCGGACCCGGCCCTAGCCTTGGCGCGGATACAGGCTATGCACATTGTCTTGCTGACCTTGTCGCTGATCGTGATCTTTGGCGCCGTCTGGGGATCACACAGCTAAACGAAGGAGAACCAATCATGCATAAAATTCGCCATATTGCCATATCGAGCCAGAACCCGGCGGCGACCGCCGCGTTTTATAAAGAAGCTTTCGGCTGGGAAGAGATTACCCGCATGGGCCTGGATGCCGACCATCAAGGCGAGGCGCCGCGCCCATCGGGGGTTATCATGACCGACGGCTCGATCAATATCACCATCTTGAAATTCGGCACCGATCAAATCGGCAAGGGGCTGGACTTCGAAGGCGTCCATCATCTCGGCGTCGTTGTCGATGACTGGAAGGGCGAGCGCGAACGTCTTGAAGCCATGGGCGCTCGTTGCGTGACCGATGAACACGACGTGCCCGAAGGCGCCCAGTTCGAGATCAAGTTTCAATGCCCGGACGATATTATCTTCGATATCACCGATGTACCCTATCCCGGCTCATTCCCGCTTGCCGGCGTGACCGATCCGGCCGCGCACAAGCCTTAAAGAACTAGCGCCATTCATCAACCAGATACGTGCCGCGGTAGTGGGCGCCTTGGATTTGCCAATAGCCATTGGTCTCGCCGCCGACGGTCACGATATTAATCTCCGCTTCGCGGAACATTGGGATCAATTCGTCGTCATCGGCGGCCAGCATAGAAGCGAACGGCTCTTCGCCGAAGGTGGCGCGCGGATAGATATAGTTCTGTACAAGTTGCAGATCGAAATAGCGGGCCGACGGCATGGTCGCATTTTCCCACGCCCAGTGGATCAGCTTTTCCTTGGTATCGAAGCCTTCACGTTCGGCAAAAAGGCGCGCGGCGATCGGATCCAAGAGAAAAACCGGCGGCGTATTCGGCTCGATGCCGAGCAGCATATCGCGCACATGTTCCCGCCAATAATCGCGCACCCCAAGGCAGAAACTGGTTGAACGCAGGCCGTTAAATACCGAGACCGTGCTGGCCTCTGCAGCGAACCCCTTTTGCACATGGAAGGGGTGCCATGGGCTGCGTTCTTCGTTCTCGGCGAAGGTGACGGAATTGTAGGTGTAGTTATTGCCTTGCGATCCCATAAAGCTGCTGCCGGCGACCGAGCCGCCCTGTAAGTTCTGCGAAAGCAATCCATAGGCGCGCCCGATGGTCGCGTTGGCGTGGGCGTAGGGGCCCATCGCGCCGATGCCGGAATTGACGCCGATTTCACCCCGCACCGGGCCATTGATGACGACCATGACGGCCGCCGAGGACGAGGTCGAGCCACGGGCTGAAATTCCCGATGACGCCAGCGCCAGGACGACCGGGAAATATTCCGGCCGGCAGCCGGCCATCACCGCGTTGACGGCGACTTTTTCTACATCGTATTCCCAAAATCCCCGATTGTGGGTCGGCTGCATGCGCCCGACAACTTCGCCCGGGGCGCGGCTGGTATGGGCCAGCATTTCGGCCACCCGCTCTTCGGTCGGCAGGATAATCGGCAAATAGTCGGTCCAATTGTTATCCATGAAAAGCTGGTGCAAATCTTCTTCTGCCCTTGGCTCGACCAGGCGCGGCGTATTGCGCGGGAACGCGTCTTCGCTGTCGGCGGTCACGTTTTGGGTCAGGCCTTCGATGACTTCTTGCATGAACGGGCGACCGGTGATCGGATCGTCGCCGTCCACATAGGCGCGCAATTCGTCGGCGCTTTTGCCCATCACCGGTTGCGGCACAAATGCGTGCGGCGCTTCGGGCAGGCCTTTCACCTGGCGCACCGATTTCACGACGTTATGGAAGATATCCGTATGCAGCGCCACGGTGGGGACGTTGTATTCGGCTTCAAGTTCTATTGCGTGCGTGCTCACGGCAGGCGCGCAGGTGGATCAGTGGCCGACGCCGAGGATAGCGGCGTCGCCGTTCGCTGCAATCTCTTTCCAGGTTTCCGGATCGTCGATCTGATAGGTGCTGTTTAGGCTAATCATGCGGGTTTCGACGCTTGCCATGTTGTCGGCGAACCAGGCTTTGACTTGCTTTAATAATTCGATGGAATCATCGAAGCGGCAATCGACCAGATAGAGGATCTTGCCGTCCAAGGTGTCGAGGCGCGGCGCCGGCGTCTTGGCCTTGATCTCCGGCGGATATCCAACCGGGTTCAAAACGGTGAGCTTGGCGCCGGGGTCGGCACTGGTTTTTATCTCATTCATGGTATGGCTCTCCAGACTACAGAAGCGGGCGTGGGGCGGGTTAAAAGCCTAACCGCTCCGCCATACTCATGCAATGAAGTCTGAAAAAACCGCTAGCTCGCGCGCGACACCAAATCGTCATGCACCATCTGAACAAGATGCAAGAGATCATCACGCGGCATTTCACCGGACAGCGCGTAAGTCAGCGGCCCGTTGTTCCAATAGAAGCCGACCATGCCGTTTTCTGCAATGAATCGGAATTTGGTGTCGCCGCCGGACATGGCCGGGCGCACATAAAGGCTGACGCGCCGCGCCTTGGCATCTTCGTACATGAATAAGGCGGCGGCATCGCCCTTGTCGGCGACCAGACGGCCACCCATGAATTTGAAGCCGGCGCCCTTCAAATTGGGCGTCATAAGTTTGTGGCCTAGGCGCCCTGATAGCCATGTCACCAGCTTGGCTTCGTCGGTGCCGTCGACTTCGACCGGTCGGGTTTCATCATGTGCATAGACCACATGGGCGTTGAGCGCGCGTTGCACGAATTGATTGCCGGCGCTCTCCGGTTTGCCCGCATAGCCCGATCCGAACCAGCCGCCGATAGCGCCGGCCATGAGCAAAACAATGCCCGCCGCCATGCGCTGCCATCCGGGGATCCAGGCGCTCGGTCGGTTGTCATCGATCAAATCCAAAATTCGTTCGGGAACGGGCTCATCTCCGGCGAAATCATACAAACGGTGCATCTGGCGTTTTTGTAATTGAAAGGCATGCACCTTGGCGGCATCGATCGGATGCGCCGCCAGCCAGACTTCGACCTGGATCAGCGCGTCGTCATCCAATTCGCCGTCTATATAGGCGTGAATTTCGTTGTCGGTCAGTGTTTCCGGAGCCGTCATTTCACGCTCCTTAAAGCAGGTTTCAATTTGCCGTCCATATCGTTTCTCAATTTTTCGCGCCCGCGTGACAACCTGGACATCACCGTGCCAACCGGAATATCCAATATTGTCGCCGTTTCCTGATAGGACATATCTTCAAGCCCGATCAGAAGAATGACTTGTTTTTGGTCTTCCGGTAATCGCGCCAGGGCGCGGTCGAAATCGCGTATTGCCAATTTATCGTCCTGGTCGCCATCGACGCCGATGCGCCCGGAAATTTCGTCGTCCAATTGATCGGTGCGCGGGCGGCGCGAAGCCCCGCGCAAATTTTGCAGATGAATGTTATGCAAGATTGTAAACAGCCATGCCCGCATATTGGTGCCGGCTTGAAACTGATGCAGTTTATCAAGCGCCCGGGCAACGCAATCGTGCAGCAAATCTTCCGCCAAATCAGGATCGCGCGTCAACGCACGCGCATAGCGCATGACGTGGGGAAGGGCATCTTTGAGGGCGGTACGTTTATCCATCTTAACTATTCATTCCAAAGCTAGGCCGGGAGGCTTAAGCGATCCCCCCGGCGCTCGCCTCACCTAAAACGGTTTATTTTTTCATCATTTCGTCTTTTTTCATCATTTCGTCTTTCTTCATCATTTCGTCTTTAGCCATGGCATCTTTTTTCATCATTTCGTCTTTAGCCATAGCATCTTTTTTCATCATTTCATCTTTAGCCATGGCGTCTTTTTTCATCATGGCGTCTTTGGCCATGGTGTCTTTCATCATACCGTCTTTTTTCATGTCTTGGGCATTCACCGCGCCTGTGGCAATGATCAATGACAAAGCGGCAGCACCAAATAATTTAAGCATCTCGGGTAACTCCTTCAGATAAGTTTTAATACGGGCCGGCACATGCCAGCACCCAACCTATCAACGCGGGCGGGCGGCGTTTATTCCGAAGAAGTCTGAAAAAAGGTAAAAAGATACGAACCCCTCGGCATTTCCGCGCCGAGGAAGCGAATTTTGCCGACCGATAACCGCTAATCGCGGGTTCGGCGTTCCGCCCAGGCAAGGATCGCCACAAACACCAGGCTCACCGCGACCACCATAATCAAATAGGCAATATTTCCGTCCGTCATCGCCCCCACCTCCTGTTTAGTTGATGGAAGGGTGGGCCGAACCGCAGATAGCCGCCTTGATTTAAGTCAATGCCATTGGCTTAGATATCAAGCTCGCACCAGACCGGCGTGTGATCGGATGGTTTTTCCCAGCCGCGCGGGGTCTTGTCGATGCCGGCAC
>JABMOP010000150.1 GCA_013204125.1 Rhodospirillales bacterium
ACCGCCCCATTCGACCACTCTGGCACCTCTCCGCCGCGTTTATTAAACGCTCCGAAGCACCTTGCCAATAGCTGTCGGTGCGCTGCGCTTGTCCGCTTGCGCAAAACCGATAGAATTAACGGCA
The DNA here is from genome assembly GCA_013204125.1 of Rhodospirillales bacterium. Taxonomy (GTDB): domain Bacteria; phylum Pseudomonadota; class Alphaproteobacteria; order Rhodospirillales; family UBA2165; genus JABMOP01. The sequence goes on from JABMOP010000150.1 coordinate 125, forward strand.
AGAATGAAACGAGCGGGTCTAAGGGAGCTTTTAGGGGATGCCCCGATTATCTGTCATCGGTTTCATCCTCCTGGTCGGGGGATGCGCCGGAAATTTGGTATCGGACGGCCGGGTCCAAGTGTCCCATTTCGGACAATCCGACAATCTGATCAAAACTGTTCTCCAACGCACCAACCGGGCGATCGACAAAATCAACAAATATTGGGGCGCCGAATTCGACGGCACCATTAGGGTTAATATCGAAGACCGGGAAATTCGGTCTTCGGCCGATTACGCCAATCGTTTTATCAACCTATCCAAGGCCGCCATCGAAAGCGCGAGGCCGGTCATCGAACATGAAGTGGCCCATATTGTGGTCGGGCGGGATGCCGGCAACCGGCGCTTCCTCAACGAAGGAATGGCGATGTATCTGGAGGAAAAATTTCGTCCTTCCACCCCAATGCGGGGCAATCAATTAGATAGGAACGCCAAACGCGCGATGAACCGCACCGGCTTTATATCGCTCCAAGACACCAACGAATTCTTTCTTGATCGCGCCGAAAACTTACGCGCCCAACGGTTTACCGTTTACCGCGAAGCCGGATCGTTCGTTAAATATTTGATCGAGGTCCATGGGTTGGACAAATTCAAAGAAGTTTTCCGCGGATTCTCTTTTGATTCCGTGTATGATTCCGGCATCGATGAATTGCAGTCCAAGTGGCTGGATAAGAATTTCAGCCATTTGGGCGGGCGAAAAATTCGTGGTAAATAGCGTAAATTGATGCCGCGCAGATATTAAATGCCGCCGAAATTTTGTATTTTTTGTTAAATCTGCGGGTTTTAGTCCCTATGTAGGGATCAGCGAAAAATATAGAGGGCCGGGCAAATGGCAGACAAAATTGAGCGGGACTTCAGCAAAATATCGCTGTTTTCATCCATCAAAAAAGATGATTTGGCGCAGCTGGCAAATGAATGCCGCTGGCAGATGTTTGATACCGGGCGCGCCATCATCGACCGCGGCGAAGAATATTCCGACGTCTATATCCTGACCGGAGGACGCGCCCATGTCCTCAATTATTCGGAAAATGGCAAGGTGATCGATTATGCGGCGCTCGGTACCGGTGATATTTTCGGTGAATTAGCGGCCATCGACGGACTTCCGAGATCCGCCTCAGTGGTTACCCAAACGGTTTGCACCATGGCCGTCATTTCCGGCGCCCGGTTCATCGAGTTGGTCATAAGCAATCCGCAAGTCTCGCACGAGCTTATCAAACGTATGGCCGCAGTCATTCGTACCAGCGACCGGCGAATAAATGATTTCAGCCTCTTGAAAGCCGAACAAAGGGTCTGTATCGAGCTTTTGCGGCTGGCTGAGCCGAACCCAGGTGATTTAGCCCAATTTATGGTCCACCCGATGCCCACCCAATCAAATTTCGCCAATCGAATTGGATTGGCGCGCGAAACGGTCGGTCGTATATTCAGCCGCCTGGCCCGCCAGGAAATCATCAGCCGCAAGAACAAGACCGTCTTTCTGAATGACCGCACCAAGCTGGAAGAAATGGCCTTATTTTAAAACGCCGCAGCCCTCTTGAGAGCCTTGCCAACATAGGCGCCGCATGGCATGTGACTGCTCGCTCAGCCTCACACCGGGGTGCGGGGCTTCTGGTTTGACCGGGGATTCACCTTAGATGATGTATGTCCAAGTTCTCGGCGGTTTTATTTTACTTCTGGGCGGCGCCGAAATTATGGTGCGCGGCGCGGTCGGATTGTCGGAACGCCTAGGCATCTCGAAAATGGTAATCGGCATGACCGTGGTCGCCTTCGGCACATCGGCGCCGGAATTGTTGGTATCTTTAAACGCGGCGCTCGCCGGCGCCAGCGGCATTGCCGTCGGCAACGTCGTCGGCAGCAATATCGCCAATATTTTACTCGTTCTCGGCGCCGCCGGGCTCATTATGCCGATGCAGAACGAACCGCGTGCGCTGCGTAAAGACGGCTATGTGCTGCTGTTTGGTACGGCAATTTTTATCGCGCTCGCCTGGCGCGGCGTTATCGATCTTCCCAATGCCATTGCGCTTCTGTTGGTCTTCGGCGCATTTATATTTTTTTCCTATTGGCGCGAAAAAAACGACCGCGACGTCAGCTTTGCCGCTGAAGTGGACGAATTTGAAGCCGTCCCGCACAACCTATGGCTGGCGCTTATATTTTTGACCATCGGGTTCGCAGGTCTTGGCGTCGGTTCTGAGTTGTTGGTCGATGGCGGCGTTGCCATCGCCATGTCGTTCGGCATCTCAGAAGCCGTCATCGGGCTGACAATCATTGCCCTCGGCACCTCGCTTCCCGAATTGGCGGCTTCGGTGGTTGCGGCCTATCGCAAGCACACCGATGTCGCCATCGGCAATGTGGTTGGCAGCAATCTGTTCAATATTGTCGGCATTATGGGGATCGTCGGCGCCGTCACGCCGTTGGAAATACCGGCCCGCGTTCTGAATTTTGATATGTGGGTGATGCTGTTGGCGACGGTCGTTTTGATGCCCTATATGATCGGTGGGCGCGGGACTTTGGGGCGCATCGAATCTTTATTATTTATCTTATTGTACGTCGCCTATATCGTCGCCATCAGCTTCGGCGTTGACCGCATAATTCCGGCCTGAACATGAAATCGTCTGAAACAAAAACTGCCCTCGTTACCGGCGCCGCCCACCGCATCGGACGCGCGATTGCGTTGAATCTGGCCGACGCCGGCTGGGCCATCGGCGTTCATTACGGCAAATCGGAAACCGCCGCCCGCAAACTGGCCGACGAAATTACAAACACCGGCGGGCGGGCAGCGACGTTTAAGGCCGATCTTGGCGATGAAGCTGAAACACGGGATTTGATAAAAATGGCCACCCGCGAGCTCGGGCGGGTTACGTGCCTGGTCAATAATGCATCGGTGTTTGAAAGCGACGCGCCCGATACCGAGGACCGCCGAATATGGGATCGGCATATGGCGGTTAATCTTCGCGCGCCATTTGTTCTCGCCCAAGAATTCGTTGCCGCACTCAAAGACGACGGGGAGGGGAATATTATCAACCTCGTCGACCAACGGGTCGGCAACCTTACCCCCTATTTTACGTCCTATACGCTGAGCAAAGCCGGCCTTTGGACCCTGACCCAAACCCTGGCCTTGGCCTTCGCGCCAAAGGTCCGCGTTAACGCCGTCGGCCCAGGCCCGACCTTACCCTCTGACCGCCAAAGCGAAGACGAGTTTAAGCGCCAATACGGCGCAACTCCCTTAGCGCGCCAGGTCGGCGAGGAGGAAATCGCCGCCGCCATACGCTTTATCCTTGCCAGCCCTTCTATGACAGGGCAAATGATAACCCTGGATTCCGGCCAACAACTTGGCTGGGCTATCCCATCCGGCGATGGGCCGGACGAGTAGCCGCACATATCCTAGCCAAATTTGAGCCAGCGGAGCCAAAATTTATGGATCAGACCAATTCAAATGTCGTGCACTCGTTTAAAATTGCCGATGCGAGCGCGTCGGTCAGGCACGTATTTATCCGCGACATGGTTTTGACCTCTTTGATCGGCGTTCATAAACACGAACGAAAGCAGCCACAACGCGTGCGCATTAATTTGGATTTGGCGGTCAGCGAAGGGCAGCGTCTGCGTTCAGACGAATTGGAGGATGTATTGTGCTACGAAGACGTGGCCGACGGCATCCGGGGCTTAATTGCAAAAGGCCACGTCAATCTGGTCGAGACCCTGGCGGAAAATATCGCCGATCTGTGTCTCGCCGACGCGCGCGTACAAACAGCACGCGTGCGCGTTGAAAAATTGGATGTATTTGAAGACGCCGCCAGCGCCGGGGTAGAGATCGAACGGCACCGGCCGGT
>JABMOP010000151.1 GCA_013204125.1 Rhodospirillales bacterium
GGATCGATCCCGGCGTGCCGGTACCGATGACGTCGCCCGGCTGCAAGGTGTAGCCTTCGGACAAGTACGAAATAATGCCTTCGATGCGGGTGAGGATCAGCTCGATGCCGCTGTTCTGTTTCTCGGCGCCGTCGAGGCGCGTGATGATGGTCTGCTTATAAGGGTCGCCAAATTCGTCCCTAGTCATCATCCACGGCCCAAAGCTGCCGGATTTTTCGAAGGTCTTGCCGAGGCCGAATTGCCGGTTATGGGATTGATAATCGCGCACCGAGCCTTCGTTGTAGATCGACCAGCCGGCAACATGGCTAAGCGCTTCGCTTTCGGGAATATAACGCCCAGGGGTTCCGATGATGGCCACCAATTCGCCTTCGAAATCGTAAGCTTTGGCCATATCCGGTTTCGGCCGCATCAAAGATTGGCCATGACCGACCACAGAAATCGGCATACGCAGAAACATTTCCGGGTGTTCCGAGCGGTCGAGCCCGGTTTCATCTTTATGCGCCTGGTAATTCAAGGCAACGCACCATGTCGCCTGCGGCGCCGGGATCACCGGCTCCAATTCCACATTTGCGATATCATAATCAGCCGATTTGCCATCGGTCGCGGCGGCAATTTTGGCTTGCCAATCGCCTCCCGATTCCAAAATTCCCTTGATGCTGCCGGGCAGGTCCGGCGCGGCCTTCGATAGATCAATTATACCGCTCTCATCGGCCATAACGCCGACGGTCGATTTTCCGCCGTTTTTAAAAGATACGAGCCGCATTTATCTGCTCCCTCCCCTGAAACCGAATTTATCTTTGTTCCGGTAATTAGAAACAAGCCCGCCCGCCTCGTCAAACCAAACGATGGCCCACCGATCCAGCTTGTTATTGCGCGCTGATATTCGCTACCATCACAAACGCACATAACAATAACGGGAGGTTTGGCTATGGCTGACGCTATTGAAGAATATGAAAAATTTATCGGCCTGACGACGACAACCGAAGATTTGATCTCGGCTTCGCAAGTGCAGCGGCTGGCGGTGACCTTAAACCGGGACGATCCAATGCCTAAGATTGGCGATGCGGTGCCGCCCGGCTGGCAATCGATCTTTTTCCCGCGCCTCAACAAGACCAAAAATCTAAGCCGCGACGGCATGGCGTCCGATATGGAAAACGGCCCGCCCAGCCCGCTGCCCCGGCGTATGTATGCGGGCAATAACATGCGCTTCCACCAACCGTTCCGCATCGGCGATGCGGTCACCAAGGAAATGGCGATTTCTTCGGTGACGCCGAAAGAAGGCCGTTCGGGTAAATTGGTGTTCGTCACCATCGGCGTTAAAATATCCGGGCCTAACGGCTTAGTGATGGAAGACGACCAGAACCTCGTCTACCGGGAAGAAGAAGAGGCCGGCGCCAAACCGCCGCCTGGCGAGCCTGGCCCTTCGGACGCGCCTTGGAAGCGGGAAGTCATCGTCGATCCGGTCATGTTGTTCCGCTTTTCCGCCTGCACGTTCAATCCGCACCGTATCCATTACGATCATCCCTACGTGACCGGGGTGGAAAATTATCCCGGCCTGATCGTCCACGGACCGTTCACCGCCGTCTGGCTGTTGGAATTGGCGCGTGATTTTGCGCCGGACAAAACATTGGCGACGTTTAATATGCAGGCGCGCGCCCCGATCTATGCCGATCAGCCGTTTACGTTAATGGGCGAGCCATCCGCCGATGGCGCATCGTGTCAGTTATGGGCGGTTAACAAAGATGGCATGATCGCCATGAAGGCATCGGCGGATTTCGCTTAAAGGGGCAGCTTAAATGAGCGCTGAACATATTCTATACGACGTCGAAGATAAGCTGGCGACCATCACCTTTAACCGGCCCGAACGGCGGAACGCCATCAATTGGGATATGTCGGCGGAAATCAGCGCTGCTTTGAAAGCTGCCGAAGGCGATAAAAATGTCAGCGTCATAATATTAAAAGGCGCCGGCGATTGCTTTTCATCCGGGTATGATCTGGGCGCGGGCATGGGCAAACCGCCCCGCCAGCAAGGCGACATCACCGCCGAACAAGAAGGCAGCGGCGAATTCGTTTCGGTCTGGGACAACCGCGCCAGGGTCCAAGGCCATATTGAATATATGCTGGAAATTTGGAACAACTGGAAACCGGTCATCGCCCAGGTGCATGGGGCCTGCCTCGGCGGCGCGTCCGCTTTGGCGCTGGCCTCGGATTTATTGATCGCGTCGGAAGATGCGCGGATCGGCCATCCGGGCCTCCGCGCCATCGCGCCCGGCGAAGAAACGGCCATTTTCGCGTGGCATGTAGGATTGAAAAAAACCAAGGAAATGCTGCTCACCGGTGATGCCTTAACGGCCGATGAAATGCTGCGCTACGGCATGGCGAATTACGTGTTCCCGGCAGATAAGCTGGAAGAAGAGACACGCACTATCGCCCGGCGCATCGCCAATATTGATAGCCAGCTTCTGGCTTTGAACAAAAAAATGGTCAACCGGGTGTACGAACATATGGGGCTGCCCTATTCGATCCAGAGTTCCGGCGAATTTGTCACCCTCGCCGGGCGCTTGCCGTCCAATCAGGAATTCAAACGCATCGCCCGCGAACAAGGGCTCAAAGCCGCCATCAAATGGCGCGACGATCCGTTCGGCGGCACCTTGGGCCGCTATCCAAGCGTCGATGACTGAACAAGCCCCCATCATCCACAATCTGGCCGAGGTTGAAGCCTTCGAAGAGACGCCGCTGGAGGAGCGTATGACCGCCTGGACCATGTATGATGTGGCGGCGGCGGGCGCGGCCAAGGCCGAAGCCTATCGGCCCGGCAAAGCGATCATCCATTATTTGCGACACGCCGACCCAAATGAAGCGCCACTGACGCTCAGCTACACCGACTACATGGCCAAAGTGCGCCAAGCGGCCAATTTATTTCATCGGCTTTTGGGCGGGGTTGAAGACGGCGTCATTGGCGTTTTGCTGCCGACCGTTCCGGAAAATTATATCACCCTGGTGGCCGGACCGACGGCGGGAATTTTGTGTCCGGTCAATTGGGCGTTAACCCCGGAAGCCATCGCGTCCGTGATGAACGCCGCAAATGTGCGCGTCCTTGTCACCCTAGGCCCCTGCCCGGAATTCGAGATATTCGAGACCGCCCAAAAAGTCGCCGCCCTTTGCCCCGGCATCGAACATGTGATCGAGGTGCAAGGGCCGGGCGGAGACGCCAATAAGAACAATGATTTCAACGCCTTGATCGCCATCGAGCCCGACGGTAAGCTGAATTTTGAGCGCCCGATCGCGCGGGGTACTACGGCGGTCTATTGCCCGACCGGCGGCACCACCGGCAATCCGAAACTGGCGCGCATGGCGCATAGCTCTATCGCCTATAAATGCCATGTCTATGGCTGGTTCCTCGGCCACGGCGCATCCGATACCATATTTTCCGGCACGCCGTTGTTTCATTCGGGCGGCATCGTCAACCGCACCATGAGCCCCATATCGCAAGGCATGACCAATGTGATTTTAAGCCCGCATGGGTTTCGCGAAAAAAACACCTATAAGAATTTTTGGAAACTGGTGGAAAAATTCCAGGCGACCGAATTGATCGCCGTGCCGACGGCGCTCTCGGCGCTCCTCAGCCAACCGGTCGATGCCGATATTTCGTCCTTAAAACCTTATTCCAACACCGGCTCGGCCGGATTGCCGGCGGCGGTCGGGCGGCAGTTAAAAGAAAAATTCGGCGTCCAGATGCTCTCAAACTATGGGCTGACGGAAAACACCGCGTCTGCCGCCATGCCGCCCCGCCATGGCGCGCCCCGTTACGGATCATCGGGCATTCGCCTCCCCTATACCCAAATCAAGGCGGTGCGCGTCAGTGCCGACGGCGCCTATGCGGGCGATTGCGAAGTGAACGAAAGCGGTGTCATCGCCATCAAAGGGCCGGGCGTCACCAAAGGCTATGTCGATGAAAGCCTGAACGCCGGCCTGTTCTTTGAAGGCGGCTGGCTCAACACCGGCGATCTCGGGCGGTTCGATGAAGACGGCTTCATCTGGATCACCGGACGGCTGAAAGACCTCATCATACGCGGCGGCAACAACATCGATTCCCGCATCATCGACGAAACCCTGCAGGATCACGAAGCGATCGAGCTGGCCGCCGCGGTCGGTAAACCCGACACCTACGCCGGCGAATTGCCCATCGCCTATGTGCAATTGAAACCGGGCGCCACGGCGACGTCTGAAGAAATTCGCCTTTATGCGCGGGAAAATATTCCCGAACGCGGCGCCGCGCCGACTGAAATTCATATCATCGACAAAATGCCGCTCACCGATGTCGGCAAGATTTTTAAACCACCCTTGCGCCGGGATGCCGCCGAACGGGCGTTCACCGAAGCCCTGGTGGCGGGCGGCATCACAGCCACGGTGTCGGTCAGCGACAATAGCGGGCGCGGCACGCTGGCAACGATCACTTTGCCTGCGGCCAGCGATGACGCGGCCGAAATCAACGCCGAAGAAATCATGAGCGCCTATACCATCGCCCATGAAATTGTCCGCGCCGATGGCTGACGCGCCGGGCATATTGCCCATGGATCGCTTCGATGCGGATTTTCATGGGCTCGCCGATATTGCCGTGACGCCGGACAATTACGCGCCGATCCGCGGCCTCAGCGATATTGAACGGATCGAGGGTGTGCCGTTTGAAGTGCGCTCCGGCCCGCTCAATAGTTTCGATCTTATCAAACGCGGCGCAGGCTTTGATTCAGACAAAACCGCACTCGAAATCCTTAGCAACGGCGAAGCGGATCAAGTGCTGCAACGGATCACTTACGGCGCGCTGCTGGAAAATATTATCCGCGCCGCCAATCTGTTCCGATCATTGGGCGTAAATAAAGGCGACGTCGTGGCGCTTCTGATGCCCAACCTTGCCGAAACCCATTACGCCCTATGGGGGGCGCAAGTTGCGGGCATCGCCATTTCCGTCAATTGGATGTTGGAGCCTCGCCAGATCACGGAAATTATTCGCACCTCCGGCGCAAAACTGCTGGTGGCGCTCGGCCCGGCAGACGGATACGAGATTTGGGATAAAGCGCGGGCCGTCCGGGACGCCGTGCC
>JABMOP010000152.1 GCA_013204125.1 Rhodospirillales bacterium
ATGTAATTCCGCAAGTTGTCGAAGTGGTTCTGGATAAAAGGCCAAAGAACACTAAACCGTTCCAGATGCCCGATACCTGCCCTGAATGCGGTAGCCCGGTACTCCAAGGCGAAGACGAAGTCGCCCGGCGCTGCACCGGCGGTTACAGTTGTCCGGCCCAAGCGGCGGAAAAATTGAAACATTTTGTATCCCGCGACGCCTTCGATATCGAAGGATTAGGCGCTAAAAATATTGTCTCCTTTTTCGAAGACGGCATCATCGAAACCGAAGCGGATATATTTAATCTGGAAACCAAGCGCGGGCAAATACTGGAACGTGATGGCTGGGCCGAAAAATCCGTCGATAAATTAATCGCTGCCATAAATGGACGAAAAACCGTCGCCTTGGACAAATTCATCTATGCCCTCGGTATTCGCCAGGTCGGTCAGGCAACCGCACGCTTGTTGGCCAAGACCTACGGTAGCCTCAAGGGCTGGAAAGAAGCGATGATCGCGGCCAGGGACAGCGAGGCTGAAGCCTATCAAGAATTGATCAATATCGACGGTATTGGCGCCGCCGTCGCCGAAGATATCGCCGCCTACTTCGCCCATGAGCGTAATCTCAGGGTGCTGAGTGAATTGGAAGATCATTTGTTGGTCGTTGATTTCGAAGCGCCCGACCAAGCATCGTCACCGATTGCCGGCAAGACGGTCGTCTTCACCGGATCATTGGAACGCATGAGCCGCGGGGAAGCCAAAGCCCGCGCCGAATCCTTGGGCGCCAAAGTTGCCGGATCGGTATCCAAGAAAACCGATTACGTCGTTATCGGCGCCGATGCCGGATCAAAAGCCAAAAAAGCCGCTGATCTAGGGGTTAAAACCTTAAGCGAAGACGCGTGGGCAGATTTGATCGATAGCGTTTAGAAGCGTAAGACTTATTCAAATCAAAAAGAGGGATATATCATGCAGGGTAAAATTGGGCTCGAAGAACATTTCGCCATCGAAGATACGATCGAAGATTCCAACGGCTTCCTCGATCCCGGTATTTGGCCGGAACTGAAAAGCAGGCTTTTGGACGTTCAAGGCAAGCGCATCGGTTTCATGGACCAATACGAGGTCGAGATGATGATCCTGTCCTTAAACGCGCCGGCCATTCAGGCGATTTCAGATACCGCCCGCGCGACCGAAATCGCCATCAAATCCAACGATATTCTGGCCGAAGAAGTGGCCAAGAACCCTAAGCGGTTCCAAGCTTTGGCGGCGTTGCCGATGCAGGACCCGGAAGCGGCGGCGTTGGAGCTTCAACGCTGCGTCAAGGATCTCGGCTTTGTCGGCGCCCTGGTGAACGGCTTTTCGGAGCTAGAAGAAGAAAACAGCGCCGTCTATTACGATCTAAAGCAATATTGGCCGTTCTGGAAAGTGGTGGAAGAACTGGACGTTCCGTTCTATCTGCATCCCCGCAATCCGTTGCCGATCGATTCCCGCATCTATGACGGCCATCCATGGCTGATGGGCCCGACCTGGGCCTTTGCGCAGGAAACGGCGGTGCATGCCTTGCGCCTGATTTGTTCCGGACTGTTTGATGAGTACCCAAAGATACAGATTATTCTGGGCCATATGGGCGAAGGCATCCCCTTCAATCTGTGGCGCATCGACAACCGCAACGGTTGGGTCAAGGCGCCGCCGACCTATCCCGCCAAGCGCTTGGTCGCCGATTATATTCAGGAAAATTTCCACATCACCACGTCGGGTAATTTCCGCACCCAAACCTTGATCGACACCCTGCTCGAAGTCGGCGCGGATCGTATTTTATTTTCCACCGATTACCCGTTCGAAGGGGTCGAAGATGCGGCCTTATGGTTTGATGATGCGTCCATCAGCGAAGCCGACCGGCTAAAGATCGGCCGCACCAACGCACAGAAACTATTCAAATTGGATTAGTTGAGTTTATCGGACAGATTGCGGATGGCATCGTCGATCAGGGATGCCGCCTTGGCGTCTTTCACTTCTTCGACGAGGATCGTCCGGGTGGCTTCTAAGGCGATATCGGCGGCGCTGCGGCGGACTTCTGTGGTGGCGTCGGATTCGGCCTGGGCAATGCGGTCGAGGGCGAGTTTCTCGCGCCGTTTAAGAGACGCTTCCAGATCCGCGGTCATGCGTTTGCGTAATTTCTGCGCTTCTTCGCGCGCCGTTGCGATGATCTCCTCACCTTCCTTTTCGGCTTCGGTCAATTTCCGTTTACAGCCGGCAAGAAGATTTTGCGCTTCTTCTCGAAGCTCGGTCGCTTCTTCAATTTTCTTTTGAATTCCTTGGATTTTCTCGTCGAGCGTCGAGGTGATCGAGGCCCAGGCGGGTTTAGCCAAAAGCCCGACAAGAATAACAAAGGAAATCGCCACCCAAAATGTCGGCGCATGCCAGAACGGCTCGCTCTGTGCGGCGGCGCCCGAAGCTTCTGCTGCAAATGCTGGAAACATCAGCCCCGTCCCGCCAACGCTTTATCGACGGCGGCGGCAGCTGCATCATTTGAAGGCTTAACGCCGATCAGACGCATCGTGGCGCTGATCGCGGTATCGATGGCGGCTTCGCGGATGCTGGAAATTGCGGCGTCTTTGGCATCGGCAATATTGGCTTCCGCCGCTTGAATGTTTTTGCCCAATTGGCGGCCCAGCTTGTCATGCTGGTTGGCGGCCTCATCGGCCGCGCTCCTTGCCGCTTCTTGAATTGCACCGCGCGCGGTTTCGCGTGCCTGCGCCAGAGCGTCGTCATAGGCCGCAGCGTCTTTGTTTGCTTCGGCGCGTAAATTTACCGCTGCATCCAAATTATCATCGATTTTTTCCTGGCGTGCTTCCAACACCTGCCCAATGCGCGGCAAAGCCACACGCGACATGAGCAGGTAGAGAAGAACAAACGAGATCACCAGCCAAATAAGCTGGGTCGGAAAAGTGGTGATATCAAACTGTGGCATATGAGCCTCTTATAAATACGATCCGCCGGGGGGCCGTCTTTGACCCCGATCGTATCAGGTGAACAGCAGAATAAGCGCGATAACCAACGCGAAAATCGCCAGGGCTTCGACCAAGGCGAAACCGATGAAGGTCATCGTGCGGATAGATCCTTCCGATGCCGGGTTGCGCCCGACCGCGGATATAAAGCTGGCGAAGATAAGACCGATACCGATGCCCGGTCCGATAACGCCGAGGACGGCCAGTCCGGCACCAAGTAATTTTGCGGCTTCTGCTTCCATAATCTGAGTTTCCTTTCTCTAAAGCTGGAATTTTGTGTTCGGGTTAAGTGTCATTAATGCATGTGGACTGCATCGTTAATATAGATGCAGGTCAAAATGGCGAAGATGTAGGCTTGCAGGAAGGCGATCAACAATTCAAGCCCGGTGACGGCGACCAGTCCGGCGATCGGAATGAAGCCAAATATACCCATCGGCACGACGAAACCGGCGACCACTTTCAACAACGTATGCCCGGCCATCATATTGGCGAACAAACGAACGCTGAGGCTGATCGGGCGCGACAGGTACGAAATGATTTCAATTGGGATCAAGAGCGGCGCCATTATCATGGGCACGCCTTCGGGCAAGAAAAAGCCGAAAAACTTGAAGCCGTGCCTGAAAATGGCAACCGTCGTAACGGTCAAGAATATGAAACCGGCCATGGCGAAGGTAATGACGATGTGGCTTGTATAGGTGAAGCTATAAGGGATCAGGCCAAGCATATTTCCGAAAAGAACGAACATGAACAGCGAAAATACGAAGGGGAAATAAGGCTTGCCCTCTTTGCCGACCGTGTCGCTGACCATTTTTGCGATGAAACTGTAGCAAATTTCGGCGATCAATTGCCAACGGCTCGGCACCAGGGCGCGGCTGCGGACGCTGAGGATCATCATCGCCGACGCCCCCAGGATCGCCAAGATCATGAAAGCCGAGGAATTGGTGAACGATACATCCAAATCGCCGATCCGGATTGGAATCCAGGTCGCAATTTCAAATTGTGTTAACGGGCTATGTTGTTCGGCCAATAGATCGGTTCCTAAATATTCTTAGTCGGTATCATTATCGTTCGCTTGATCGGTCGGCGATTGACGCTGGTACCCTGCGCTATAGCCGTAGCTGTTAACCAAGCGAAAGACGTTCAAAATACCGGCAGCGCCCCCTAAAAGCGCAAAAAGTATCAACAACCACGGCTGAGTTTCCAACCATCGATCCAACAGCAGACCGACACCGACACCCACCCCCAACGCCGCGACCATTTCCGTACCGACCCGCATGGCAACCGCCATTCCGCTTCTCGTCGCTGCCGCGCCGCTGTCATCTTCACTGGACTTCGATCTGCCGTCGTCGCCGCGTAAACGGCGAACCCGGGATTCGAAGTCTTCGTTTGACTGTGGAATTTTCCCCTCGCTCGTCACGGAGATCCCAACTGCCCAGTATCGGGGGCTGTCGACAGAAATCCCTGCCGGATGAAGTCGCTTCATTGAATTCGCGGGGACCATATCTTCCGTATATAGGGCTGTCAAGATTCAATAACCCCAACATAACTAATTGAAAATAAATAAGAAAAATAGATTTTTATACAACGTTTTATGCGGTGGCGCGCATCTCCATCGCTTGGCCGAGATCGACGGAGACAAGTTGCGATACGCCTTGCTCTCCCATGGTCACGCCGAACAAGCGATCTACCCGCGCCATTGTCATGCGGTGATGGGTGACGACGAGGAATCTGGTTGATAAGGAATGGGCGATTTCATCGACCAGGGAACAGAAACGGTCAACATTAGCGTCATCCAGCGGGGCGTCGACTTCGTCGAGCACGCAAATCGGTGCCGGATTGTTCATAAACACCGCAAACAGCAGAGAAAGCGCCGTTAAAGCCTGTTCGCCGCCGGACAGCAGAGATAAGACCTGAAGCCGTTTACCCGGCGGGCTGGCCATGATTTCAAGCCCGGCTTCCAAGGGATCATCCGATTCGGTCAAGGTCAAATGCGCCCGCCCGCCGCCGAACAAGCGCACAAACAATTCTTGAAAATGGGTGTCGACTTCCTTGAACGATGCGAGAAGCCGTTTCCGACCTTCGCGGTTCAATTCAGAAATGCCGCGCCTCAATTTATCGATTGCGGCCAGCAAATCGTCGCGTTCCGTGGTCAAAGTGTCGATCTGTTCTTCAAGTTCCTGCGATTCGGTTTCGGCGCGCAAGTTTACCGGGCCCATACTTTCCCGCTCACGCAGCAACCGTTCGACCCTTTTTTCGGCGGCGTCTAATTCGGGCGGTACGGCATCATCTTTCAATCCGGACAATTCGCGCAATTGCTCCGGCGCGCAATGAACCCGGTCGGACATGCGCTCGCCAAGGGCGATGCTTGCCTGTTTTGTTTGTTCGACCGCGGCTTCGGCGCGCACCATTTGTTCGCGCTCGCCTGCCTGCATTGCTTCCGCTTCGCGCAATTTCTTATCGGCGGCGGCCAACTTGGCTTCGCCTTCGGCCAAAACATCTGCAAGCTGACGACGTTCAATTTCGGCTTTTGCCGTGAGTTCCAGTAATTCGTTGCGCCGGCGTTCCAATTCCGTTGGCTGGCCTTGAAGGCGCAATTGCTCTTCGTCCAATTCGGCTTTTCGTGTCGTCAATTGACCCAGGCGTTTAGTGGCGCCGGTTTTACGTTCTTCCCAAGATTTGATTTCCAATTGAATGGCGTCCACCCGTTGCTTGCGGTCATCGGCGCGGCGTTTCAAGGTTTCGAAGGTGCTTTGCGCTTCGATCAGGCGGCTGCGGTACCCGGTAACGATGGTGCGCGCTTCTTGGATTTCCAAGCGCATCGGTTCGGGGTCGGCCAATTCTTCCTGTTCCACCGAAAACGCGCCGAGCGCGGATTCTGCTTCTTTCAGATCGTTGGCAATATGAGCGGCCGATTCTTCGCGCGCCGAAAGTCGAGACTGGAATTCTGCATTCGCCTGTTGCAGCCCGGCCAGTGCTGCCCGTGCTTCGTGGACGGCGTCATCTCTGCGCCGCAAGTCTGCGCGGGCTGCGGCCTCGGCGGCGGCGGCGATATCGCTTGCTTTGCGGGCATTGTCGGCAGCGTCGTTTCCGGCTTGGCGGTCTTTCCTGGCGCCATCAAGTTGATCGCGAATATCGGCCAGGCGGTTGCGTTGTTGAAGCCGCGCCGCCGCCGAAGAGGGTGCTTCGGCGGTCGCCGAAAATCCGTCCCAGCGCCAAAATGCGCCGGCCTTGCTGACCAGCCGTTGGCCTTGCTTGAGGCTCGGCGCCAAACGCCAGCCGGCATCTTCGTCTTCGACTACGCCGATCTGGGACAGCCGCCACTTCAAAGCGTCCGGCCCATCCACATGGCCCGCCAAAGGCACGGCCCCATGCGGCAGGGCGGGCGCGTCGGCGCCGGCCTCAAATATCCGCCAATGAACCGGCGCCGCTTCGTCGGTCGCCGCCGTCAAATCATCACCCAAAGCCGCGCCCAAGGCGGTTTCGAACCCAGGCGCAACGGTCACGATGTCGATCACCGGCGGCCACAAATCGGCGTCGGCAATTTCCAGCAGTTCCGCCAGCGCTTTCTCTTCCGCTTCAAGCCGTGCCGCTTCGCCAGATTTGGCCTGCGCATTTTCGCTGGCCAGGCGGGCATCGGCGGCCGTTTTCTGCCGATCTGTTTCGGCGGTATCGGCGGCGGCGCGGGCTTGGGTGGCCGCAGTTTCGGCAGCGTTCAACGTGTCTTCCGCAGCGCTCAAATCTTTAGGATCGACCGCGCC
>JABMOP010000153.1 GCA_013204125.1 Rhodospirillales bacterium
ACTTCGACCCTGGCCGACCCAAGTGTCGTTGACGATTTGGTCGCACATTTGAAGGATTAAGGGCACACGCATGAAAATACTGGTTACGTTAGGCCCGTCTTCGATGAACGAGCCGGTGGTTCGGGCGATGTCGGAGCTTGGCGTCCACCTGTTCCGTATTAATTTATCGCACACAAAGTTTGAAGATTTAGAAGAACTGATCGGGCGCATTCGCGGCTGGACAGATGTTCCCATATCGCTCGATTCTGAAGGCGCCCAATTACGCAACGGCGCCATGGAAAGCGAAGCGGTCCAGTTCACGGCCGGCCAAAAAGTCACAATCCACACTTCGCCTGTGATCGGCGACGGCACAAATTTTTCCTTCAATCCGATTGGTGTGGTCGAACAGTTCCGTATCGGCGACGAAATCCATGTGGATTTCAACCATGTGCGTCTAAAGGTGATCGAAAAATTGGATGGAGGTTTTGTCGCCGAAATTGTCGAAGGTGGGCGCATCGGCAGTAACAAGGCATCTGATCTGGACCGCGAGTTGGAGTTCGAGCCGTTGACGGAAAAAGACCGCGCCGCCATCAAATTGGGCCGCGGCTTAGGAATCAAAAACTACGCCATGTCCTTCGCCAACCGGGCCGAAGACGTGCAGCATATGCGCAAATTATGTGGGCCAGATGCCAATATCATCTGCAAGATCGAGAGCCCGCCGGGGGTGCGCAATTTGGAAAGCATCCTTGCCGAGACCGATGAAATTCTGATCGACCGGGGGGATTTGTCGCGGCGTGTGCCGATCCAGCAAATTCCGTTCCTGCAACGGCGTATCATTTCTATTGCGCGGTCCAGAGGGAAACCAGTTTATGTCGCCACAAATCTTTTGGAATCCATGGTGACCACCAAATCGCCCAATCGGGCCGAAGTTAACGATGTGGTCTCAACCTTGGAAATGGGCGCTAGTGGTCTGGTTCTGGCCGCGGAAACGGCAATCGGCGAATTTCCGGTGGAAGCGGTTTCCATCGTCCGCGCGCTCATTGCTGGCTATGAGAAGTGGACCCCCAATACCAGCATCAGCGAAATCCTTGATGGCTGAACCCCACAGCTAAAGGCCGCTGGCCATGGACCTATCCCACATCTTGAATTCTGATCTGGCCATTGCCGGGGCTGTCGCCGTGGTTGCTGCTATGCTGCGCGGTTTTACCGGGTTCGGCGCCAATCTTATATGGGGGCCGGTTCTATTGTTCCTCTGGGGGCCGGTGGAAATGGTGGCGATCATGGGCCTGACCGGCATGGTGGCGTCGGTCCAAGCCTGCATCCCGGAAATACGAAAGGCCGATTGGCCGGAAATTACACCGATGGTCATTGCCGCAATCATCGCCGCACCGCTCGGCGTTTATGCACTTATCCATCTGAACCCCGAAATTGTGCGTCGCTCTATCGGTGGATTTATCCTGGCGATCGCTCTTATTTTGGCGACGGGCTGGCGCTACCGCGGGGAAAGAAGCCTCCTTCCAAAGATCGTGACCGGCGGCGTTGCCGGCGGGCTTGCCGGGTTCGCCGGGATCGGCGGGCCGATCTGTGTTCTTTATTTCATGGCAGCGCCGGGGGCGCCCGAAATTCAGCGCGCCAATAATATGATTTCGGTTTCCGCATTGGTGCCGGTGGTTTTGCTAACACTCGCCATCACCGGCGATATCGGGGTGGTGACGTTGATCCGCGCCGCCGTATTATTGGCGCCCTATTCGCTCGGCGTGTGGCTCGGCGCGCGATTGTTTTACATGATCCCCAAGGAATTGTTCCGGCGCGCTGTTCTGGCCTTGTTAATGGTCATCGGCATCGCCGTGATGGCGGCCTAAATCCCGCCCATTGCGTAGCGCGTCCGGCGCTGTTATGGGAAGCAATGAGCGAACTTGATGACCGCAAATTAGCGCTGGCAGCGCTGTCCCGGGTGCTGGACAAAAGCCGCCATTTGGAAGACGCCCTTGCCGAAGGCGGCGAGGGGCTAAAAATTGATGCCCGCGACCGGGCCTATGCCCACAACCTTGTGGCCACGACCCTCCGCCGGCTCGGCCAGATCGACGCGTTGATTGATGGGTTCTTGGATAAACCCCTGCCGGCCAAGGCGCTGGCGGCGCACCACATTTTGCGGCTCGGCCTGGCTCAGCTTTTGTTCTTGGATACGCCGGCCCACGCGGCGGTCGATAGCAGCGTCAATCTGGCCGAAGCCTCAAAGCAGGGCGCCTACAAAAAATTAATCAACGCCATCCTTAGGCGCGGCGCCCGCGAAGGCAGAGCCCTGATCGAAACCCAGGACGCGGCGGAGCTAAATACGCCCGGCTGGTTATGGAAAGCTTGGGTCGAAACCTATGGCTTGGCGACTGCGCGAAATATTGCCGAGGCGCATTTTGCCATACCACCCCTCGACATTACCGTTAAAAGTGACGCCGAAGGCTGGGCCGAACGGCTCGGCGGGCAGCTATTACCGAGCGGCAGCGTGCGCTTGACCGGTTCGGCCCGCCCCGCCGAATTACCGGGGTTTGATGACGGTGCGTGGTGGGTTCAGGATGCCGCCGCCGCCCTGCCGGCGCGCTTGCTGGGCGATGTTAAGGGCCAGACGATTGCCGATTTATGTGCCGCGCCCGGCGGCAAAACGGCACAGCTGGTTACCGCCGGCGCCCATGTCATCGCCGTCGATAGATCAAAAAAGCGCTTGCACCTGCTGGCACAAAATTTAGACCGTCTGGCTTTATCTGCGGAACTCATCGCCGCCGACGCAGCAAGCTGGATGCCGGATCGGCCCGTCGATGCGGTCTTGATCGACGCCCCCTGCACGGCAACCGGAACCATTCGCCGCCATCCTGATTTGCAGCGTACAAAGGAGCCGGGTGATGTAGAACATGCCGTTGGTATCCAGAGCCGGCTTTTGGCGCATGCCGCCGATATCATTAGGCCCGGCGGCATCATTGTATTCGCAACCTGTTCCCTGCAGCACCAGGAAGGCCCGGATTTGGTTGAAAACCTGTTGCAATCGGAAATCCGGCTCGCCCGTATGCCCATCACGGCGGAAGAAATTGGCGGCGCGGATGGTGATTTAATGGACGCAATCACAGCGGCCGGAGATCTCCGCACCCTCCCCTGCCATTGGGCAATAAGGGGCGGTATGGATGGCTTTTTTGCCGCGCGTTTGCGGCGTACGGATTAACCAATTCTTCGCCATTATCGTATAGCTATAGCGGAGGTACTTTTAGGATGATCGGGAGAGTCCCTTGCTCTTTGAGCCCCAGGGAATTGACGTTCGGCCGGGCTTTATCGCTGGGCTCAGACGCTTGGCCTATGCCAGCCCATTTTATGGCTATACGCTTATGGGCAAGACACCGGGCCGTTTGCTCGGCACGCCGCCTGAAATCATTCCCGGCAACGCTGCGGCTGGACAAGCGCTCCTCGCTGGGTTTTTGATATTCGCCGGTGAACGTCACCCCATCGGAGCTATGGGCGCGACCCAAGCCCATGCCAGTGAAAACTGGCGCGCCCATTTACACGGATTTAGATGGTTGAGCGATTTAAGGGCGGTTGGCACGCCCGATGCGCGCAAACGCGCCCGCGCCCTGATCGAGACTTGGATCGACACCCACAGCACCTGGATATCCCTGCCGTGGCAGCCGGATATTACCGGTGAGCGATTGGTAAGCTGGCTGACCCATTTCGGATTTTATGCCGCCGATTGTCCAGAAGAATTCCGTGAAAAAGTGTTGATGGAAATGGCTCGTCAAGTTCGCCATCTCAGCCGCACCGCCGCTAATGCTGCGACCGGATCGATGCGCATCAAGGCGTTGCAGGGGCTAATTTACAGCGGTATTTCCATTCCCGACTGCGACAAATATCTAGATCAAGGGCTGCGCCAAATGGAAATCGAGCTAAAGGCGCAAATCCTTCCCGACGGCGGACATAATTCACGCAGCCCATCACTGCAACTTCAATTGCTCGGCGATCTGGTTGCCATTCGCGAAGCAATGATCGCCGCGCATCTGGAACAACCGCAATGGCTAAAAGATGCAATCCGCAAAGCAACGCCGATGTTGCGATCTTTGCGCCACAGCGATGGGGGGCTGGCCCTGTTTAACGGCGCCTCGGTCGAAAATCCTAGTATGATCGATCAATTGCTCAATAAAACCAATGTCCGCACGCGGACCGTTTCAAGCGCTCCCCATTCCGGATTTCACCGCCTTGCCGCCGGGCGCACCACCGTAATTTTGGATTCGGGCCCGATGCCGTCCCGGGACGCCAATCGCTGGGGCCATGCGGGAGCGCTGTCGTTCGAAATGAGCGCCGGGCGGGAACGTCTTATCGTCAATTGTGGTTCTACCGGCGATCGAGGCGGCGAGTGGCGCGACGCCCTCCGCTCGAGCGCCGCCCATTCAACGTTGGTTGTTGGCGACTTGAACTCAACCGAAATTGATCTTGGGTCCGGCACCCGCCAAAAGCCTCAACGGGTGAATTCGAGCCGGCGGGAATTAGATGGCAGCGCCATCGTTGAGGCGGTTTCAGACGGATACGAGCAGACCCTTGGCGTGACCCATCGGCGAATTTTGATGCTCGCACCGGACGGTGGCGAATTACACGGAGAAGACCGGTTGACCGGCGGCGGAAATCATGTTTTTCACGCGCGCTTCCATCTTCACCCGAACGTGCAGGCAACGCTCATCCAAGACGGCCATACGGTGTTGATGAAACCAAGGCGCGGCAAGGGGTGGAAGTTCATCGCGGCGAACCACGCCTTGGCCGTCGAAGAAAGCATATTTTTTGAATCCCCCCATCAACACCGCCGCACCCAACAGATCGTGCTTGGTGGATTGATGTCCGCCGAAGAAACAGTGCTGAGATGGCGCCTGCTGAGGCTCTAAAGCCCGGTCCCCGGCTATGGTCTTGAATTGACCAGGAAATGCTCTAGTTTTTTCAAATGAACGAAGCCAATTTTATTCAACGCATCAAGGACCGGACCCTAAGGGTCGGGGTCATCGGGCTTGGTTATGTCGGCCTGCCGCTCGTCATGACATTTGCGGAAAATGGATTCACAGCATCGGGCTTCGATATCGATGGGGGGAAAATTACCGCCATCGAAAGCGGGATGAGCTATCTGAGCCATATTCCAGACAGTGAAATTAGAAAGGCGGTGGCAGGCGGCAAACTTACCGCGACGACCGATTTTGCGGAAACGGCAAATATGGATGCGCTTATCATCTGTGTGCCGACACCCTTAGCGCAAAACAGGGAACCCGATCTCCACTTTATCACCGACACGGCGGAAACAATCCGGCCATATTTAAAAAATGGCCAACTCGTTGTGTTGGAATCCACTACCTACCCCGGCACCACTGCCGAGGTTTTAAAACCTATTTTGGAAGCCGATGGGCTGAAATCGGGTGAAGATTTTTTGCTCGCCTATTCGCCCGAGCGTGAAGATCCCGGCAATGCAAATTTCGGCACCTCCTCTATCCCAAAGATAATCGGCGGCGACGGCGATGCTGCGCTCAAGGCCGCAGAGGCGCTCTATGGCGAAATCGTTGTCCAAACCGTTCCCGTGTCGAGCATGGAAGTGGCCGAAGCGGTGAAGCTTACCGAGAACATTTTCCGCGCCGTCAATATTGCCTTGGTCAACGAGTTAAAGGTGGTGTTCGAAAAAATGGATATCGATGTCTGGGAAGTGATCGAAGGCGCCAAAACCAAACCATTCGGATATATGCCGTTTTATCCGGGGCCGGGCCTCGGCGGCCATTGCATCCCCATCGATCCCTTTTATTTGACCTGGAAGGCCAAACAAGTCGGCGCAGAAACCAAATTTATTGAACTCGCCGGCGAGATCAATACCGCCATGCCGGGGCGCGTGGTGGATGTATTGCAAGAGGCCCTAAAATCGGAATTCGGCACGGTGCTTTCAGCCTCCCATATCCTCGTGGCCGGCCTAGCCTACAAAAAAAACGTCAACGACATCCGCGAAAGCCCGGCACTGGCCATCATCGATATGCTTTTGGAAAAGGGCGCCGAGGTTGATTATTATGATCCCTTCGTTCCGGTGATACCGAATACAAGAGATCATGCGGCGCTTGCCGGACGAAAATCTATCGAATGGTCGGTGGAAACGCTTGGCGCTTTTGATGCCGCATTAATCATCACCGACCATGATGATGTGGATTACACCGAACTGGCAGCCGCAAGCCGGCTCGTTATCGATACCCGCAATGCCATGAAAGGCCAGCGGCAAGATAGCGTAATCATCAGGCCAGCCTAGATGTATGGTATTAATTGGCTAAAAAGCTAATAACAACAGGGGTGTTCTAGGTTTGCGTGAAGGTTTTGGCATGGAGCGGAATTGGGCGCTGCCGGTAATTTTTACCGTCATGGTACTGGCCGGTGCGGGGCTATATTCCGCCCGTGTGGTGCAGCCACTCATCGCCCTACTCGGACTGGGAATCATCTGGATATCGCTCTTGCCGGGCGCAATATACTTGGCATCGCGCGACCCTGTGCCAATTCCCTTTATCCCAGCCACTGGGCTTTTTTACGCCGTATTCTTTGGCTTGCCGGTATTTACCATTCCGATAGCTTGGAAAGACGCTTCGTCAATAATCCTATACCGCCGTGCAATATTGCCCGATATTCGGGCAGAGGTTCTGGTAGTCGTACTTGTGGGGATCGTAGGCTTAATTGCGTCATTCTATGTTTCACGACATTATATTTTTAAAAGGCTTGTACAATTCCGATTTCCAAATTCGATGGATCAATCAAACATTAAACCACTGCTGTGGTTACTGTTAATTTCTCACCAGGTTTTTAAATTCGATTCCGCCTTGTTTAACGTGTTCTCCATCGGCCAGTTTCTTGATCCGGCGGGATATGTTGCCTTTGGCGGGCTCTATTTATTATGGCAACGTAAGTCGCTGCATCGTACAGAGACGCTTCTTTTGGTATTGGTTTTTTTTCCAATTGAAATTTATTTGCGTCTCAGGTTTTTGTTTCTCACAGATGTCATATATTTTTTGATATTCATTATATTTATCCTCTGGCGGGAACAAAAATATGGCGTCTTGAGTCTATGCGCCGTCGCAATATTTCTTATATTGTCGACTTATAATGTTAGTGGCGCTGTTCGATGGAAACCACAATCTGGTATTGAAAAACTCATAATTGCCGCAAAGACGTATACCGAATTGATGATATACGGAAAGGAAGAATTAAGGCGTGGTGAGTTTCTTGTGCTCAAAGATAATCGGGGTGGAAACGTTTATTTTGAGGGAAAATTCGGCTCGCTGGTCAAGAGAACAAGTCAGCTTTGGGTGTTTCATATTGTCGATGACAAAGCCCCACAGACGACGCCGTATTGGCAGGGAGAATCCTACCTTCCTATATTCACATCATTTATTCCAAGGGCGATTTACCCAGGGAAAAGGGAGGAACGAGTTGGCTATAAGTTTGGTTCGGATTTTGGCTTTATACTCCCAGAGGACAGACATATGTCCATCAATTTGCCTTGGATTACTGAAATGCTGGTTAACTTCGGAAAACAAGGCGTGATATTTGGCATGATTTTAGGGGGCGTGTTTTTAGCCTTTCTCGACCGCCTCTTTAATGCGCGGAAAGC
>JABMOP010000154.1 GCA_013204125.1 Rhodospirillales bacterium
CGGCAATTCGACTTCGACGCCGCGTTTGGCCGATAGATCCATGGCCATGGTGTGCATCAGGTTGTTGTGGCCTTCTCGCGCCACCGCGTGCGGCGTTGTCATGCCCATCATGATACGCCCGAACCAAGCCATGGTTTCTTCGCGCATCGGTCCCCAAAGCTGACCTTGCCAGAGATCGCCCGGCGGGTAACTGGTCATGAAATCCACATGGCGTTCGGCCGGGGTGAACCCGTCCGGCACGTAGCCGCCCGGTAGGCTTTCTTCGCTGGCCAACACCAAATCGCGGTGGGTGTCTTCGATATCGATGGCGCCCTTGGTGCCGACGATGCCGATTTCCAGCCCATAGACCGAACCCGGCCAGATTTCCGGCAGTCCCCATGAAATGTTCATCGAAAAAATGGTGCCGTCATCCATGGTGAAGATGCCGAAGGTGGAATCCTTGGTGCCCCATTCGGAAAGCACCGGATCGACCGATTTGGCATAAATGGTCTTCGGCGTCTTGCCTTCCATCAGCCACATCGACATATCGAGCGAGTGCGTTCCCGAAACAACCATCGGCGTCAGATTATGGCGCTCGTTGGTCTTGGCGATGGTGGCGATCGGCACCATGCGGTTCATGAAGGCGCGCGTAACCACCGAATGCACGTCGCCGATCTGGCCGGTTTGCAATCGTTCCTTGACGGTTAAAAACCGCCGGCGGAAGCGTTGGGTGTAGCCGATGCAGGCGTCCAGCCCTTCGCCGGTGATGGCATCCAATATCTGTTTCGATTCCCGGGCTTCGGTGGCCAGTGGTTTTTCGATGAATAATTTATGGCCTTGTTCCACCGCCATCAATGTCGGCTCGGTGTGTTTGTTTTCTTCGGTGATGATCATGGTGGCGTTGACTTCGGGCCGCTTGATCAATTCTTCGGCGTTGGTTGTGAAGAAATCGGCGTTCACATCGGCGGCCAATTTGCGCCCAATTTCTTCATTGATATCGCAAAGGCCGAGCCATTTGACGCCGGGATATTCGCGCGCGAATTTGGCACGGATACGCCCAATGGTGCCGCAGCCGATGATGGCGAGGCCGATTTCCCCTACGGTATCAAGTGAGCTGTCAGTCATTTATGTCCTCATTTGTCTGGATGGTTTGTGTTTTGAAATGGTCGGTCGCCAAATTATCACAGGCTGTTTTCGCTGCGGTAGCGTTCGATCGATTGTTCAACTTCGGCATTGTTATCCATTGCCCAATCGCGAAGCGCGTCCAAGGCCACAACCAAGCTATCGCCAAGCTCGGTCAGTGAATAATCGACCTTGGGCGGGATGACCGGATAGACGGTGCGTTCCACCATTCCGTAGCTTTCCAGTTCGCGCAAGGTCTGGGTCAGCACTTTTGCCGAAATATCGCCGATGTCACGGCGCAATTCCGACGGCCGCATGTTCCTGCCGCTCAAACGGCGGATGACCATGACGTTCCATTTATTGGACAGCCGGCCCAGCATTTTTTGAAACGGGCGGGACTGCGCCAGCGCCTTGATTTCTTCTGGTGGAAGCTTCTTATAGCTCGGCGATTTCATCGCTGGTTCTCTTCATTTTATTGTGTCCGGCTCGCCAGAATTGGCAAACATTCCGATAGGTTACTAAATGGTATATACCATCAATTTAGGGATGTACATTGCCAACTTTCCCTGATGCCGACCGCTTATTTTCCGCGCCGGAATAGCCCGTCGTAAAACGTATAAAGCACGACCAGAACCAGGGCCGTGCCGAGGGGTCGGTCGATTAGGATGCGGAACAGGTTATCGTCTTCGAATACCAGCAATGCACGGCGCAAATTTTCGTCTGCCAGCGGGCCTAAGATAACCGCCAACACCATCGGCGCCAGGGGAAAGCCGAAACGGTGCAGGATATAGCCGACGATACCCGATAGGAACATTATATAGACGTCGAAATAACTAAGGCTGACCGCAAACGCTCCCATGACGCAGATGGGAATTATCATCGGCATCAATAAGGTGCGCGGTAGGCTGAACAGTTTGACGCACGGTTTGATCAGCGCGATGGCCATGCCGTACATGAGGAAATTGGCGATAATCAGGCCGACATAGATATAGAAAATAATGCCTGGATTTTCGGTCTGGATGGTCGGGCCGACCACTACGTTTTTCATCTCCAGCGCCGCCAGAATAGCCGCTGCAGCGGCGTTGCCTGGAATACCAAGCGTCAAAGTCGGCAACATCGATCCGCCGATATTGGCGTTATTGGCGACTTCGGCAGATATGATGGCTTCATAACTGCCCTTGCCCCATTTGGCCTTTTCTTCCGGCTTGGCGCGGCGGCGCGCGATATCGTAGGAGAGGAACGAAGCCACATTGGCGCCGGCGCCGGGGATCGCGCCGATGATAGTGCCGATGAGGCCGGAACGCACCGAAGTGCGCGCATATTTCCATAACATCGAGAACGGCGGCACGATGCGGCCGACTTCCGACGGAATGCCGGGCGGGTTTTTCTGCGGTAATACTTTCAAAATTTCGGTGAGCCCAAACAACCCGATCAAAAGCGGGATATAGCTGATGCGGTCTTCCAGGACGCGAAATCCAAATGTAAATCGGGCGACGCCGTGAATGGCATCCAGCCCGACGAAGGATATCAGCAATCCAACCCAGCCCGATATCCAGCCCTTCAAGGGCATTTCGCCCGCTGCCATGGAGCCGCTGATGGCGATGCCCCACATGGCGAGGAGGAACATTTCCCAGGAGCGGAATTGCAGCGCTAGGAACAGAACCGCT
Source organism: Rhodospirillales bacterium (assembly GCA_013204125.1). Taxonomy (GTDB): domain Bacteria; phylum Pseudomonadota; class Alphaproteobacteria; order Rhodospirillales; family UBA2165; genus JABMOP01. The sequence continues at coordinate 2,769 of JABMOP010000154.1, forward strand.
GGAATGAAGGCGATCAACAGAATAATGCCGACCCAATTGCCGAGGAATGACGCGGCGATGGCCGTTCCCAGCGCCAAGCCGCCTTCGCCGCGCTGCGCCAGCGGATAGCCTTCGATCATGGTCGGCACCGCATCGGGCGTGCCGGGAATATTGATCAACACCGCCGATATGGCGCCGCCAAAGACGCTGCCCGTATAAACGCCCAGCATAAACATGATCGCTACATGCTGGCTCATACCGGTCGAAAGCCCAATCAGCAGCGCCATCGCCATGGTCGTCGATAGCCCCGGCATCGCCCCCCATAAAATACCGAGGGTGACGCCGGTCAGGCACACCCACAGCATCCAAGGGGTAAAAGCGATGGCCAGCTGGGCTAGAATTTCGGCATACATATC
>JABMOP010000014.1 GCA_013204125.1 Rhodospirillales bacterium
ATATTTAAATCAAACAGAATATTGGCACTGAAACAAAAACAATTTTAATCAATTATAATTATATACCAAAACATATATAGAAATCAATAATTTTTTTATTTAAAAGATAATTTCTAAAACAAAATGAGTGCGGGGCCTAGAAAACAATTCCCGCCGCGCCTTTAAATCATTTGTCCCGGCGCCCGGAGTTTGGCACTTATATGGGACGCGAGAAACAAGGAGAGGGGGAAAACCAATGTCCAAGCCATTAACCAACCAATTGCCGGCTGAATACCAAGCGCTGACCACTATCTTGCAAGCGCGGCGCAGCATCCGCAAATTCCGGCCCGATCCGATCGACGATGAAACCGTGCGCCTGCTGGCCGATGCGGCCCGTTTCACGCCGTCCGCCGGCAATGCGCAACCGTGGGATCTGATCATGGTGCGCGATCCCGAAACCAAGCGGAAATTCGGCGATATCTATATCGAACAATTGCGCCAGAAAAACCGCCTGGAAATGACCCGCGCCGCCGATATCCGTTTTTTCGGTGACGAGCCGCCGGAACCGACGGCTGGTTTTGTCGATGCCGGGCTGCTTGTCGTCGTCATCGGCGATCCCCGTGTGATCGACGCTTTCCCGCTCCGCACCAAAATCGACAAAGGCCCGCAACATATCATTTCCAGCCTTGCCAACATTGTCGTCACCCTCCATTACGCCGCCGCCTCGCTCGGCCTCGCCTCGCAATATTTAAGCGACACAGGCTCGCCCGAAATGGAAATTATGCTGGCCGATCTTTTGGGCTTCCCGGACCATTTGCGCGCCTATGAGACCGTCTGCATCGGCCATGCCGATATGAAACCTTCCAGCCGCTATGTCAAAGAGGTCGAAGACATCGTCCATTTGGAAAAATACAACATGGACCTCGCCAAAACCGATGCCGAAATCAGGCGCCACATCATCGAAAAACTACGGCCAAATTTCAAAAAGGTGCTTTAACCCATAATACGTCATGCCCGGCTTGTCCGGGGTATCCAGGCTGTATTGTGAATTACCGCTATGGATCAACCAGATAAACCGGGTGATGACGTGAGGGCGGCACACCATTTGCGCCGCCTCATCCTTCGACAGGCTCAGCATGAAGCTAGATGGAAATGATCCTCATCCTGAGCCTGTCGAAGGATGGTAGCTCCATCACCGGCGATTATATACCTGACAAAGCATCCGATTCGCGCGTAGCCAAAAAGTGAATCAGATCAATATTTTACGTAAGTTGTTGATTTTACATGGTGAATCGTCAATCTTGCGGTTGTTATAGCGGAAATCGAATTCCACAAAAATCAGATCAAAAGTAGCTGCCGGACAACACAACGCATCCTCAATCACCGATCAATCCGCCAATTTCGGCTCGCCTAGGCGTTCAGCAAAGGCGTTGCGTTCATTGGTGATTTTTTCAAGCTTCTCCGTCATCCCGGCGACCAGCTCGGTGACCTGGGCTTCTGAATAACGCGGCGTGATATGTTGCGGGCAATTGCGGTCCCAGGCTTTGACGTTGAACACAATCGCCTGTTCGGGCCGGGCGTCATAGGCATCATCGATCAAGCTTTCTAGCAATGGCGCATCGTCATCGACCACTTTCGCCGTGCCCCAGATTTTAATGCGCCGGCGGCCCGGATAATCCATCAGAAAAATATAGGCCTTATCGTTTTCCGCCAGATTACCGGCCGAAATATATTGCCGGTTGCCTTGAAAATCGGCGAAGGCCAAGGTGTGTTCGTCGATGACTTTCAAAAAACCCGGCAAACCGCCGCGGTGTTGGATATAGGGCTGGCCGTCCTTGCTGGCGGTCGCCAGATAAAATGAATCCCGGCTCTGTAGAAACGCCACCAGCTCGTTGGTAATAACATCGCTCCACCCGCCTTTTTCTTCCATCTGGGCATAGCCGCTGCGCGATCCTTTATGTTCCTGCACCGCCTTCACCGAAGGGGTGAAGGCAATATCACTGATATAATCTGCCATAACCTTTATCCCTCATTTGGGCTGGTTTTTTTCACAGCCCTGCGTAATCAATGTCTTTGGTGATGTCCAACCAAATCCCCGCTTCCGGCATGGGGTATTTGAGGCCGGTGGCGCAATTGAACAACAATGCACGCTCGTTCGCCTCGACCCGCCTCGAGGCTAGGCCCTATTGCTGCCCGCCGGTCGTTTTCAACAGCCGGTCCCTTGATCTCAACAGAAGATCGCGCAATTCACCGGGATCGACCTTAACCGGGAGCGGCACGCGCGTGCCGTCCGCCAGAGCCAGGATAAAATTGGTGGTGTGATCGACCACATAATCACCATCCGTCGATTCGAATTTACGAAGGGTAAAAGTTGCCCCGAAGACCCAGGCGAATTTCCTGAATTTGGCGGCGCTGCCTGAAAGAATCAGAATATTCTTATCAAAATTTGAGATGAAATCCGTTAATATTATGGGCGTGTCCCGTTCAGGATCGATGGCAACGAAAATCGGTTGAAAATACCGCCGTTCCGCGCCCATATCTTTGAGCGCGATCGCAAGGCTATTCAGCGCCGTCGGACAAGCGTCGGGACAATGGGTATAGCCAAAATAAATTATGCCGATTTTTCGGTTCAACCGCTCGACGGTCCAGGAATCGCCATGCAAATCGTTGAGCGTTGCGCTGCGCACCAAATCCACCGCCATTTTACTGGCGTAACGGTCGGATATAAGAAAGACGCCCACGCAGGTTGCCGCGAAGGCCAGAATACCACATATTATGAGGACGATCCTTATGAAACGAGGCATTGGTCAATCACCGGAACTTTCAACGCAAAAGGCATTGGATTAGGCGTGGATAGATATACCAAATTCATGATTGTTTTCACAGGCATCGGCTTATTGATCACCGCCGCAGCGGCCCCATTTTTCGGCCGCGCAGTCATCAACATGCCATCTTTATTGGCGTTCTGCGGCATAGCGATCAACTGATCCTCCATCACCGTTTGATAATTTTTCTTAGCGCCGAAGCCAACCCATCGGGATCGGCGCCGGGTGTGATCGAGCCCAGCGCCTCGCCGTTCGGGCCGGTCAAAAATATGGCCGAGCTATGGCCTACCAGATAGGCGTCCGGATCGCCGCCCGGATCAGGTAACTTCAAATATAATGCTTTATAAGATTTAGCCGCCGCCGCGATCGAAGCTTTATCGCCGGTGAGGCCAATCAAGCGCGGATGAAAATTCGCCACATAATCTTTTAATTGGGATGGCGTGTCGCGTTCGGGATCAACACTGATGAACAAAGGTTGGATATTGCTCCCGTCGGCGCCCAAAATATCGAGGGCGCGCGACATATCGGCGAGAGCCGTCGGGCACACATCCGGACAATAGGTGTAGCCAAAGAAAACCAACAGGTATTTACCGCGGAAATCTTTTTCTGTCACCGGTTTTCCATTGTGATCAATCAACTGAAATGCGTGCCCCGGTTTGGGCGGCGATTGCTGGATACCGGGCGCGCTCAGCCATGCCGCGACGCCCAACGCGCCGATGACTAAAACCAGACTTAGATATAAATATGGACGGCGCATGAACCGATCCCTTTCATTTTGGAAAGACTTAGGGAGGTCCGTCCCCGAGGCCGGACCCCGGGAACAAAACTCACGCTATCTAGTTTTTCATCTGTTTCATGCCGCCATCTGGGTGAGCGGGCACTTCATTCCCCAATCCCATGCTACCAACTTTGCCAATCTTGGCGGTTACATTCACCGTTCCGGCCCGCTCGAAGGTCAGGGCAAGGGGGAAGCTATCGCCCTCCTTGAGCGGGGCGTGCAGACCCATCATCATGACATGGTAGCCGCCCGGTTTCAGGGTGATGGCCTTGCCGGCATCGATGTTGATGCCATCGACGCGCCGCATCTTCATGACACCGCCCTCCATCAGATTGGTGTGAATCTGCACCATGCGGGCGACGGGTGATGCAGCCCCAACCAGCCGGTCCGCCCGGTTGCCGTGATTGATGATCTCGGTAATGTAGGCGGCGCCGTTTTTCGCCATGCCGGCGGTGGCCCGCGCCCACGGTTTTTTGAGCTCTAAATCCCCATGTTTAACGGTTTGAGCGTTGGCGGAGAACGTCCACATGACCAAAAATGCGGCCATCGCCGGCAGCAGGATAGATATTTTCTTCATCGCTATAATCCTTGTGTTACCTGAATGTTAATCAAATCCGGTCGAACGCCGGCCACGGCACGGCGTCTATCGCGTGCCGGGGGCGAACAATCCCACCCGGAAAGAGGCGGTTAATCAGGTAAAAATCGGAGGTGCGCGGGTGCGCAGCCAGGGCCAAACGGGTTCTGGTTTTGCCGCGGCGTCCCATGTTGTCGGTGCGGGTGGGCCGCTTGTGGCGGGCGGCAGTATCAGGACAAAGGTTTTAACCGGCGCTTGTTTGGAAAAACTCCCCGCTTCGCACATCAGGCATAGATCGCACCTGTCCGAACCGTGGGATGGCGTATCTGGACCACCCTTGCCGGATAAGGGATTGGAAACCCGCATGGCAGAGCAAAAACCGGGCGCCGCAAAACTGCCGGCACCGACGCCATTGGCCGTGAAAACCAACTGCGCGGCGGACAGGCCGCGCGTCATCGGCATCGTCACGTTCATGGGAACAAATGTGTGGACCGCCACGGCCAAAATTCCGACCCAGGCGAGGATGCGGGCGCCTAGGGACCGTTTGGGCGCAGCGCCGACGCGGCGCCGGGCGAGGTTCCTACGGATGGCCATGTCTATTATCTAACCAAAATCGCATCAGATTGCATTCGCACAATAATTCAAAGCAAATCGTAATCCACTTCCTTGGTGATATCCAACCGAATCCCCGCTTCCGGCATGGGGTATTTGAGGCCGGTGGCGCAATTGAACAGCAATGCGCGCTCGTTTGCTTCGACCCGGCCACTGCTGAGTTCCTGTTTATAGGCGGCGAAGGTGGCGGCGCCTTCGGGGCACAGCATCAGGCCTTCGGTTTTTGCAACTTCTTCGCCGGCGGCGATGATGGCATCGTCTGCGACGGCACAGGCGAAACCGCCGCTTTTGCGCACCGCGTCCAGGATCAGGAAATCCCCAACGGCGGCGGGGACGCGGATACCGGCGGCGACCGTTTGGGCATCTTCCCAGCGCTCCGCATGATCGGCGCCGGCCTCGAACGCACGGACAATAGGGGCGCAGCCCGCCGCTTGTACCGCGACCATGCGCGGGCGTTTTGCGCCGATCCAGCCGATGGCTTCCAATTCTTCGAAGGCTTTCCACATGCCGATCAATCCGGTGCCGCCGCCGGTCGGATAGAAAATAATATCCGGCACCTCCCAGCCCAATTGTTCGGCCAACTCCAAGCCCATGGTTTTCTTGCCTTCGATGCGGTAGGGCTCTTTCAAAGTCGAAGTATCGAACCATTCCATGGCGTCTTTGCCTTCGCCGACGATGCGCCCGCACTGATCGATCAAGCCGTTGACCAGATAAGTCTTGGCGCCTTGCAGGGCGATTTCGCGCACATTTATCTCGGGCGTGTCATCGGGGCAGAACACATAAGTTTCGATCCCGGCCCTGGAACAATAGGCGGCCAATGCGGCGCCCGCATTGCCGTTGGTCGGCATCGCCATGCGTTTAACGCCCAATTCTTTCGCCATGGATACAGCCAACGCCAACCCCCGCGCCTTAAAGGATCCGGTCGGCAAGCGGCCTTCGTCTTTAACCAGAATCTCCCCCGCACCGAGTTTCTTGGCGATGGCGGGAAGCGGGATGATCGGCGTCATCACTTCGCCTAAGCGGACGATGTTTGCCGTTTTGCGAACAGGGAGGAATTCACGGTAGCGCCAAAATTCAGGGACGCGCGCGGCAATTGCTTTCTTGGTTACGGCTTTGCCAAGGGCGTCCAAATCGTAGCGCACAAGCAAGGGCTTGCCGGTTTCCGAGAGGCCATGCAATTGGTCGGCCGCATAGATTTTGCCGGTTTGGCTGCATTCCAGATGAGTAACGAAAGTCGGAGTGTCGGTAATTTGGTTGAGCATCGCGCCCGGGCTCCCTTGGCTACATGATCGCAAGCCGGTAGGAAGCGCGGCGGGGCGCCCCTTGTCAATATTGCGTTAATCGGAGAGCCTTAGCTGACTTTGGATGCCACAGTGATATAATTCTTGGCCCTTGATTTAACGCCGACCACCAGATCGGCGGCGATGACCCGGACATCGGTCTGATAGGGGATTAGTTTCCGCTCGGCCTCTTCCGTCACAACCGGCTCCATCGAAAACGCCGTATCGGGATTATCCGCATCGGAAAAAGTTAGCACCACGTGCCACGGTACATGGATGCTTTTTTTCAGATAGAGATTTGAAAGATAATCGGAGATCAATCTCGGATAGAGCACTTCGCGGCTATAGAACCACAGCCGCGGCGGTTTTTTCATAAAGCCGTTTTCATCGGCGTGGCCTTCGCAGGACCAGAACGGCTGACAATATCCGAGGCAGCTAAAGGCATAGACAAGCGGCACGACGCATTCTTCAATTGGGAAATTTTCCGCATCCGACGTCAGCATCTTGGCCGCGTGTTCGCAATTGGGGGTGCAATCACAACCGCATGTGGTCGAGCCGCTACACGAACATTTCAAATCGCAATAACTGCAAGGCCTGATACTTGGCGGGACTGGATGGGTTAATAAGGTTTCTGCCGCGCCCAATGATTGGCGCGTGAATTCCGTATCCGTTTTTAATCTGCTCAGCCTCACCAGACGCTCCTCATCTTGGCTAAATCCGGGCTAAACCTTGGCTAAACTCCTGGGCCGAGGCCGATTTGAACGATACCGACTCTCTTGAATATAGACATGGGGATTTGCCCCCAAATTTCAAGGAGGTATAAAACCAAATTTGGCTTCAAACGGAACTCTGCCGCTGGATCGGCGGTTGAATCTATCCGCTTAAGCAGTCAGAATTCGGCAAAATTGACAAAAGGCTATTAAACGAGAGGTTTCACCATGGGGCAGTTTGCGCTCGGCCAATCGGTACCGCGCACGGAAGATCCGCGCCTTTTAAGGGGCGGTGGGCGATATATCGACGATATTCGGCTGCCGCGCGAAGCGCATGCCTATTTTATTCGCTCCGCCCATGGGCATGGGGTGATCAAATCAATCGATTGCCGCGCCGGCCTTCAGATGCCGGGGGTTCTTGGTATTTTTACCGGTGAAGATTGGCAAGCCGACGACATGGGCTATTTCGTCACCGATCTGCCGCGCACCCGGCGGGGCGGGGAGCCGATTTTCAGTCCGCCTTACCCGGCCTTGGCGCTCGGCAAGGTTCGGTTTGTCGGCGAAGCCTTGGCCGTCGTGATCGCCGAAACCCTCGTGCAGGCAAAGGATGCCGCCGAGCGCGTGGGCGTCGTGATCGAGCCGCTTCCCGCGCTAACGGTCGGCATAAAAGCCAGGGATGCGGGCGCGCCGGTGCTGCACGAAGATTGCTCGGACAACGAATCCTTTTTCTATACCGCCGGCGATGCCCAAGCGGTGGAAGAGGCGCTTGCAAATGCTCATCATGTCGCCCATCTCCGCGTCGTTATAAACCGCGTCACCGCCAATACGATGGAGCCCCGCGCCGTCATCGGCGATTATGACCATTCCGCCGGCCAACACGTGCTCTACACCGGATCGCAGCGGCCCTATAGCGTTAGAAACCTGATGGCGGCCCAAGTTTTTAAAGTACCGGAAACCTCCCTGCGCCTGGTCGCCGGCGATGTCGGCGGCAGTTTTGGCATGAAAAGCGGCCAATATCCCGAAGACGCGGCCTGTCTATGGGCGGCAAAAAAATTGGATCGTCCGGTGCGCTGGGTGGCGGACCGCTCGGAAGGCCATTTGAGCGATTATCACGACCGCGATCAGGTATCGGACGCCTGGCTCGGCTTGGACAAAGACGGAAAATTTCTCGCCCTCAAAGTGGAAAGCACATGTGCCCTCGGCGGTTACTTGGGCCCGGCCGGGTTCATTTCGCCGGCAAATCACGTGGGCGGGCTCGCCGGCACCTATTTAACGCCGCATATTTACGTGGAAAGTTCCGCCGTATTCACCAATACCGCGCCGATTGGCCCCTATCGCGGGTCCGGGCGGCCCGAAGCCACCTATGTTCTCGAAAGCGTCATCGATCGGGCGGCCAGGGATTTAAGGATGGACCGGGCCGAGATCAGGCGCATCAATTGTGTGCCGAAAGACGCCATGCCGTTTAAAACAGGGCTGCTTTATACCCTCGATTCCGGCGATTTTGGCCCCAATATGATCGAGGCCCTGGAAATGGGCGACTACGCCGGGTTCGAAACCCGCCGGGCGGAAGCATCCGCGCGCGGCAAATTACGCGGTATCGGCATTTCCAATTTCATCGAACAAACGGCGCAGATTGAGGGCGAAACCGTCCGTGTGCAGTTCGATCCATCGGGTTCGGTGACGGTGATCGCCGGCTCGATCTCCCACGGCCAGGGCCACGACACCATGTACAAGGTGATCCTGTCGGACCGGCTCGGCATCGATAGCGATAATATCCGCGTCACCTTCGGCGATACCAACCAGGCGCCTTGGGGCGGCGGCACCTATGCATCCAGGACCGCCGTTTTGGGCGGCACCGCGATATCGATGGCGGCCGATAAGGTGATCGACAAAGGAAAAGACATCGCCGCTCATCTGCTGGAAGCGCCGGTCGCCGATATCGAATTTGGCAAAGGCAATTTCACCGTCGCCGGCACCGATAAATCGGTGGGCATATTGGACGTGGCGCGCGCCGCCTTTCAGCCGGGGCAAATACCGGATGGGCTGGAGCCGGGCATGATAGAAACGGCGACGTTTGAGCCGGGCGACCCGACTTTTCCCAACGGTGCCCATGTCTGCGAAGTCGAAATCGATCCCGAAACAGGCAAGTCCGAGATCATCAAATATTCGGTGGTCGATGATGTCGGCACGGTGATCAATAAATTGACCCTGGAAGGGCAAATCCACGGCGGCATCGGCCAAGCGGTCGGCCAGGCCTTCACCGAAGGCATCATTTATGACGAGGGCGGCCAGTTGCTGACCGGATCGTTCTTGGATTACGGCATGCCGCGCGCCGACGATATGTGTTCGTTCGATTGCGCCAATAATCCGGTGCCGACACCGACCAATCCTTTGGGCGTCAAGGGCGCCGGCGAAGCGGGAAATGTCGGCGGGCTGGCGGCGATTATGAACGCGGTG
>JABMOP010000155.1 GCA_013204125.1 Rhodospirillales bacterium
GGTTGAAGTCGTGAGTTCGAATCTCATCGCCCGCTCCATTTTTTTCAAATGGTTAGATGCCCCTTACATTCTCAAGATAAAAGTCATTTGGAATGCTGAATCCATTATTCGGTGGATGACAAACAGGCCTGTACCCCATAATCTAAACCAAATGCCGAGTTGGAGAAGTCGTTGCACGAAATTGTTTTAATTCGCCCACCAATGGTCCTGTCTAAATACTCGCTTAGCACATCGGCAACGCCGCCGCTGGCGCTTGCCTACCTATCGGGCACTTTGCGGGCAAATGGACACGAGCCCCAAGTCATTGACGCCCTTGCTGAAGACATTGAACGGTTCACCCCGATCTCTGGCACCGATGGGTTGGCGCAAGGGTTGCCCATTGATGAAATTATTGAGCGGATTGATGCAGACGCCAAAATCATCGGCTATTCCTCGATGTTTTCTTGTGCCTGGACCCATGACAAAGAAATTCTCCGGCGGATCAGGGTTCGTTTTCCAGATGCCGTGATCATTGTTGGCGGCGAACATATTACAGCTTGTTCCGAATACGTGCTCATTGATTGCCCGGCAATCGACCTCTGTGTGCGGGGGGAGGGTGAGGAAACGCTCCTTGAAATCGTGAACTCTTATTACGCCGGCGGCGATTATCGAGGCGTCAACGGCGTTGCTTGCCAGGCAAACGGGTCGGTGACAATCAACCCCCCTAGAGATCGCATCCGCGACGTGGACAACATACCCGAACCCTATTGGGACGATCTGCCATTGGAGATTTATATGAGCGGCGGGTATGGTCATGGCGTAAATATCGGTCGCTCCATGCCGCTATTGGCGACCAGGGGATGCCCGTTTCAATGCACATTTTGTTCAAGCCCCTTAATGTGGACGACGCGGTGGGTGGCCAGATCGCCCGAGCTCGTATTTTCTGAGATGGTCAAATATATTGAAAAGTATAAGGCCGAAAATTTTGATCTGTACGATCTGACCGCGATCATCAAAAAAAAGTGGATTGTCGAATTTTGCGACCTCATTATTGAAAGTGGACGGATATTTACCTGGCAATTACCCAGCGGAACCCGCTCCGAATCCATCGATGCCGAAGTGGTAGATAAATTGTGGCGAGCCGGATGCCGCAATATGAACTACGCGCCGGAAAGCGGCTCGAAAGCCGTTCTCGCCAGGATAAAAAAGAAGGTGGATCTGGCAAAGCTGGTCGAATCTATGGATGCGGCGATCAAGCGCGGGCTTAATATTAAAATCAATATGATTTTTGCTTTTCCCGACGACACACTTTACGAAACCTGGGAAAATTTTAAATTCGGGATCAAATGTGCGTGGATCGGCACGCACGATTCGACTTTTATCCCTTTCGTGCCCTATCCGGGGTCCGAATTATATTTCAGGCTCTTGAAGGAAAATATAATCGAGCCGATGTCGGATGGCTATTTTAATAAACTCATTCCGTTCTCGGATTTGAAAAGCGCAAAATCCTTCAATCCGCATATCAAAGATTGGCAACTCGTTTGGGCGCGCTACGCTTATCTCGCCTTATTTTATGGGGTTATGTTTATACGGTGGCCGTCGCGGCCCATTCGGATTATCAAAAACCTGATCACCGGGAATCACGGCGAACAAACGTCACGCGGCGAAGAGATTATTGGAATATTTTCCTGAGAAATAAATTATTAAAAGAGCAGCCCCATAGATAAAAATGGGACCTACCCAGGCCCGGTGATTTAACCGCCCAACATAACGGAAAACAGAGAAACCTCTCCGCCGCTTAACGTTGTTTGGGCGCAGGCATATACACCGATATACCGTCTTGAATTTCCAGGCGAAAAGGCTGCTCGGCAAATTTTACGAAAAATGGAATCGAACCAACGTTGGCGAGAATAAGGGCGGCTATCAAAGAAAATCGCACCACGCCGGTTGCCGCCGAATAGGCGATTTTGGTGAAAAACATAAACAAGAAGGGAAAAAATATGACATTAAAATACGATTTGTAGATAAACCGTTCGAATATTAAATGAGCGATTATCACGGCGGCGTAAACAAATACGATCGGTGCAATATAGACCAATAAGGAACTTCGTATTAGCGAAAAACGGACCGCGCAATGGTAAGCAATTGTTAGAAGCACAGCCGCTCCGAATAAGGCGCTTCGGTCAGTTACGTATAAAAGCTGCCAAATTCCCGTCAACATTGTCAGCGGATCGTCAACGATTTTTGCCCCAAACCCGATGCTCGCTGCGGTCAAACGGCTACTGAAAACGTTGAAAATCGGCAGGAATGACACGAAGAAAAACGCTGAAATCAATACACCGGAAATGACGAATGCCGGGAGTCCAAAGGTGCGATTAGCGAAGGCTCGATCATAAATAAACAGTGCAATAAAAATTCCTGCACCAAATAAAGCGCCCCAAGCGTGCAGATTGATCACGATGGCCGCGGATACAATGATGGCAATATACAAATATTTTGATCGCCCGGCGCCACCGGAGCTTTCGGTTTGATCAAGCAATCTGTTGAAGCACGATGCAACGAACAATGAGATCGCACAGATCAAACTGTAAGTCCTGATCTCCAGAAGGTAATATATGATGGCGACGCAGGTAATATTTAGGCTTAGAAAGATTAGATATTCTTGGGATTTGTTTTTTGGCCAAACAATCCATGCCAGGATTGTCGCCACAAGAAACATGGCAATATTGAAAAATTGTGCGGTGTAAAAATCCGGCCCAAATACAATTCGCCAGAAACGTAAAATGAAATAATACGTAAACGGACTTGCGTCGATAGATTGAATGGCATGGGCCTTGCCGAGCGAATTTGCAGGATCCGTGACCTGAAGAGAAAATACCTCGTCAAACCATAGGCCATTATCGAAATTACCGACCAACACATAAATACAAATCGCGGCGCTAATCAAAGCCAGCAGCGTAGCCAAGCGATAGGGCCCTATATTCACCATAATAAACCCAAATTCATCGCCAAGCGATAGGGCCCTATATTCACCATAATAAACCCAAATTCATCATTTTACTTGCAATCTTGGTCTTGTGTGGAATGCGCGCCAATACCAGATCGGCGATTTTTGCAGCGCCTGCACACACGGTTTGCCGAGGCCGCCAGCAAAACACGCGAGTTACCGTTTAAACAGCAACTCTGAAGAAGAAATAAATTTCCCGTACTCCAACATGGGGATCATTGGGTAATGATTTCGCATCGAAATAATGATGAACAC
>JABMOP010000156.1 GCA_013204125.1 Rhodospirillales bacterium
GCACCATCTTTCGACAGGCTCAGGATGAGGGCCGGGCGTTCAATAGGGCTTGTAGGATTTTTCCTCGATAATGTCGGAACCCAAGGCCATGTTAATGTCGCGTTTGAGGGCGGCGCGTCGATCGTTATTGATATAAACGCTGCGCGCCAGTTCGATAAATTTATCGCCGAAATCACCCGCCGCTTCGCAGTCCCTGATATCGTCCTCGATCTGCCATAGTTTCTCGTTGGCCGCTTTTAGGCTAGCGGTCAATGCGTCCAGCTCAGGCGTTGGTTCAATCGCTGCATCCCGCGTGGCGGACAATAATTCAAGCTCGGCACGCACATTCTCCAATTTGGCGGCATCCCCCATACGTTCGGACTTGATGGCCAAAATGGTGATTTTGTCGATCAATTCGCCCGGCGAGGCGGGCACAGAAACGGATTTGACACTCACTTGATTTCGCCTGCGGCGCCTTCCACATGGATGGTCCGGGTGGGAAAGGCGATGGCCGATCCTTCTTCTTCGATTATACCCAAGAAGGCGAGCATGTGTTCTTCCATGATCTGCCGCCATTCTTTCCAGTCGGTGGTTTTGGTGAAGTAATAGAGATTGATATCGACGCTGGAGGAATTAAACCCGGTCATGTGCACCATTTCAGTAACGCCATGATCGACCCGGTCATCGTCTGCAATGAATTCACGGATGCGATCCAGAATTTTTCGAAATTGATCAGAGGTGGTGCCATAGGTAAGACCGATATCCATTTTGATGCGCCGGTTGGTCATGCGCGTCCAATTTGTAATCGGCTCGTTGGCGACGATCCCATTGGGTACGGTCAAGATGGCTTTCGAAAATTTGCGCACCTTGATCGTCGATAACGTGATGCTTTCCACCGTGCCGTGGCCGATGCTCCGTGTTTCGATCCAATCGCCAACGCCGAACACCTGATCGACCAGGATTAATTTTATGCCGCCGAATAAATTGGACACCGTATCCTTGGCAGCGAAGGCGAACGGCAATGACAAAACACCAATACCTGCAAAATAAGGCCAGGGATTGATACCCCATTGGGCGAGCACGGCAACGATGCCCGACCCGGCCAGGAATATTTTCAAGGCCTTCAATAAATAATCGCGGACTTCATTGGCGACCGGCCCGGCGACGCGTTTGAGGAATTTATCGAAATATAGAGAGATCGGGTCAACCAGCCTAAAGCCGGTCCAGAAAATGGTGAAGGCGATCAAGGATTTCAGGATTTTAATTAAAACATCTTCGGTTTCGACATTGAAGGTGATCCACTGGACTACGACGGAAAGCCCGAAGATGAGAAACAGGAACGCCAAGGGCTGCTGAAGCGCGGCGACGATTTCGTCATCAATCTCCGTCTTGGTCCGGCTGGTCAGGAATTTAAGGCGGGCGATGACCACGCGCGCGAACAAGCGGCGCGCCAGGATGAATACCAGAAAGACAATCGCCGCCACCGCCAATTGGCCGACGGTGGTGCCGATGAAAGACCTATCCCAGACTTGGGTGAATTGAACGATCAAGTGCTGCATTTGGTATTTATACTTTCCTCCGGCGTTTCATTTTGACCATAAGGCCGCAAAAATAAAGGATAGACTAAATCTCGCCGCCGGTTTCAAGCGTAGCTTCCCGCTCCAACTCATCGGCGCTCTCAGCATCAATGACTTTGGTGGCGGTTCCATAGCCGAAACCAGCCCGCGCCAGGGACGCCAAATCGCGATCCCGCCTATCGGCCCGTGCATCAATCGAGCGATAAGGGCCAAGCCGGCGGCGGCGCGCATGGCGCGCTGCGGCGGCCAATTCCGCATCAACGAATTCAGCGTCGATTTCATCTATTGCTGCGTCAATGTATTCGCCGGCGACCCCTTTTTCCCTCAATGTGCCGCGAATTTTGGATTTGGAGGCGCCGCCCCGGTGCAAGGCGACGGCGCGGCCACGCGCATAAACTGCATCATCCAAAAGGCCAACCTCGTTAAATTTACGGATAATTTCGTCGATGGCATCGAAGCCCTCTTGGCGGTCTGTATCATGGGCACGGGCGGATTTTTCGACCCTCCGGCCGAGGACCCGGCGCAAATTTTCCGACGACGACGAAAAACGGGCAAGATGGTATTTGGCCGCGTTCTCCAGAGACTTAGGCGTCGCTTTGCGCGGTTTCTTAAAGTTCCGCTGGCGCCGGGTCGGGTCCGTATTTTCGCCTTCAAGGTTCAAGAAATATCGCTCGGTTTAGAAAAAGGCTGGCAATGCACTGGCTGCGGTTATATCAGCTATCGAAGCAATTCACGAATTTTCCCGAGGTCGCAATGGATCAAATCCGCCAAACAATGGGCGGCCAAAACTGGCTGGGCATGTGGACCCTTTATAGCCGAGAAGTGCGCCGCTTCATCAAAGTCGGCGGCCAGACCGTGATTGCGCCAATCATTACGGCGCTTATGTTCCTTGCCGTCTTTGCCGTTGCCTTCGGCGGTGGGCGCGAAATTGGCGGCGTCCCTTATGTGGAATTTCTGGCGCCGGGATTGATTATGATGTCGATCCTCCAGAACGCCTTTGCCAACACCTCGTCTTCGCTGATGATGGCCAAGCTCAACGACAATATTATTGATACATTGATGCCGCCTTTAAGCGCCGGCGAATTAACCGTTGGCTTTGCCTTTGGCGGGGTGACACGCGGCGTCTTGGTCGCCGGTCTGGCGATGGCAGCGCTTATGCCGCTCGCCGGAAGCCGTATTCATGACCCGTTCTATATCATCTATTACGGCGTATCGGCGGCGTTGATGTTGTCGC
>JABMOP010000157.1 GCA_013204125.1 Rhodospirillales bacterium
AAAGCTGAGCGCGCCGATGCCGACTATCGCCCAGACCATCATGCGGTAGCCGAAAATGTTGCGGCGTGCATGTACGCTGATCAGGTCGGAAACGATGCCGAAAGCCGGCAGGGCGACGATGTAGACCTCAGGATGGCCGAAGAACCAGAACAGATGCTGGAACAACACCGGACTGCCGCCACCGTAGGCGAGCTGCTGCCCGAATTCGACGATAGCCGGCATAAAGAAGCTGGTGCCGAGCATATTGTCCAAGGTCATCATAATGGCGCTGACGAATAGCGCCGGGAACGCCAGCAGAGCCAAGACGGTGGCGGTGAAAATACCCCAAATCGTCAGGGGCATACGCATCAGCGTCATGCCGCGGGTGCGCCCCTGCAACACCGTCACCACATAGTTCAACCCGCCCATGGTGAAGCCGACAATGAAAAACGCCAGCGAGATAAGCATCAGGAGGATGCCCCAAGTAGACCCCGGGGTGCCCGACAGGATTGCCTGGGGCGGATATAGGGTCCAACCGGCGCCGGTCGGCCCACCAGGCACGAAGAAGCTGGCAACCAGGATCAGCACGGCCAGCAGGTAGATCCAGTAACTCAGCATGTTCACGTAAGGGAACACCATGTCGCGGGCTCCAACCATCAACGGAATCAAATAGTTTCCGAAGCCTCCCAGGAACAGCGCGGTCAACAGGTAGATGACCATGATCATGCCATGCATGGTGACTTGTTGTAGGTAAGTATCGGGGCT
The DNA here is from genome assembly GCA_013204125.1 of Rhodospirillales bacterium. GTDB lineage: Bacteria > Pseudomonadota > Alphaproteobacteria > Rhodospirillales > UBA2165 > JABMOP01. Next base: position 745 of record JABMOP010000157.1, read on the forward strand.
CATGAACGAGAAACTATCTGGGAAACCCATCTGCAACCGCATCATCCACGACAGCACCAACCCGACGAGACCAATGGCAATCGCGGTTGTCGAATATTGAATTGCGATGACCTTGGCGTCCTGGCTAAAGACCCATTTCGTCAGGAAGCTTTTAGCATGGTAAAGATCAACTTCTTCGACCTCTGCCGGCGGGATTACTTGGGTTTCGTCGAGCACACCTTCACTCATTTACTTGTCCTCTATCTGCTATACGCAAATTCATAAAAATCTAGCGAACCGCTTATTTAGGTTCGGAACGTTCGGCTAATATAATTGCTTTATCGCTCGGCCGTTGCTGCACGGCTGCGTGCGCCGCGCTGTTTGCGGCTTTGGGGAACAGCGCCGCGAAAGTTTTCTGGCCGCGCAGCCATTTGTTGTAGTCGACAACGCTGTCAACGACCACCTTGCCGCGCATCTGGTAGTGGCTAACACCGCAAAGTTCGGCGCACAGAACATCAAATGTTCCGGTCCGGGTCGGCGTCATCCAGAAATGGGTTATCATGCCCGGCACCATATCCATTTTGGCCCGGAAGTGCGGGACATAGAAATCGTGCAAAACGTCAATCGAGCGCAGAAGAACTTTAACCGGCTGGCCGATCGGCATATGCAGATCGTCTTCTTCAATCAGGACATCATCTTGGCCGTTGGGATCTTTTGGATTGATGCCGAACGGATTGTCGTCGTTGATCAATTTGGCGTTTGTCGTGCCCAATTTGCCGTCCTTGCCGGGGAGGCGGTAGCTCCAATTCCATTGCTTGGCGAGGACTTCGAAGGCCCGCGCTTCTTTGGGAACGGCGACAAATTCATTCCAGGCAAGAAGGCCGGGGGTCAGCAATCCGATAACGCCCAAGGAAGTGACAACTGTGAGCGTCCATTCAAGCTTGTGGTTTTCAGGTTCGTAATCGGCCCGGCGATTCGCATTGTAGCGATATTTGTATATGCAATAGGCCATGAATAGGATGATCGCGACATAGACGACGCCGGTGATCCAGAATGTGATGATAATCGCGTTATCTAACGAGACCCAATTCGAAGCAATCGGCGTAAACCACCAAGGGCTCCATAGATGAAAAAGAACTGAGCCGATTGCAATTACAACAAGGACGACTGCCACAACCATTATGTACTCACCTTTCTATCGAATCTGTCGAACGAATCTACCGAATTATCGAAGATGATATCCGAGAAATTGGCCGTTTAGATAAACCAATAACTCTATATTGTCATTCTTCCTAAAATTTCTCTTAAATTTTCCGTATTTGCGACTGATTTGCGTTTGAAGGAACGCTTTTTGTTGGCGTTTTATGTCTCGCTGGCTGCCAGAAACGCTTTAAAAAATGTCCCCCGATTCGCCAACTATATAAAAATGATTCTAAGAGTCAATTGTATGAATTTATTATCTTGCCTATACTCCTTGATATCGAGTTTAGTTGCGATGAATTACGGGTTGCGGGTCTGTTTGATTAGCGTCTGTAACAAGGCGCTTATTTTTCGTCCGGCGTGCGATCCCCGAACCAAGGTTCAGGAGTTTATGCTATGACGAGTGTTGATACTTCCCTAACAGTACGCGAAGAGCGATCCGGCAATCCAACAGTTCGGCAAATCGGAATGGCCGATCTTATGGATGCTATCGCCAAGGGGTTCGCCGATTTCAATGCGATGCCCACCCATTTTTTCTTCCTCGCCATAATTTATCCGATTGTCATGTTTGCCATCGCCGGTATCTATGGCGACCTAGATTTATTACCGTTCATATTTCCGTTGCTTGCCGGCTATACCTTGTTGGGCCCATTGGCGGCGATCGGCATGTATGAATTAAGCCGGCGCCGTGAATTTGGCCGTTATACCTCGCGGACAAATGCGTTTTTGGTTTTCAAATCCCGCTCGATAAACGCCATCGTCAATTTAGGCGTTGTCTTGATGGTGATCTATTTTGCCTGGTTGTTTGCCGCCGAAATGATTTACGAGCAAAATTTCGGCAGCGCTGCGCCGGAATCTTATGCCGGTTTCATCAATCAAGTGTTCACCACACCCGAAGGCATGTCGATGATCATCACCGGCAGCAGCGTCGGCTTTGTGTTTGCCGTTGTGGTGCTCAGTTTCAGCGTTGTCTCTTTTCCGATGCTCATGGATATGGATGTAGGCGTTTTCACGGCTCTTAAAACATCGGTAAAGGCGGTCATCGCAAATCCGGTGATCATGGCGGTTTGGGGCGTGATCGTTGCGGTCTCGCTTTTGCTTGGATCATTGCCGGCTTTCGTCGGCCTGTGTGTCGTTTTGCCGGTTATCGGCCACGCCACATGGCACCTCTACCGCAAGATCGTGGCTTCTTAAATGGGAGGCGCTTTATGAAAATATTGCTGACGGCATTCGCCCTCGTTGTGCTTGCCTTGATTTTAGTCTCCGTGTTCGGGGTCTTGCCCTGGTCGATATCAGGTATCGCAATCTTGTGCGCTCTTACGGCAGCCTATTTCTTTACTCATTTGCGCGCCCGCGGTTGAAATTGGCCGATAGGCCGCCCCCCGGCAGAGCCCGGCATTAAGTTGGACAGTTCCGAAACTATCCGGCATATGGTTTTGAGTTGCCACCGTTTGGCGCCAATCTAGTTTGAGAAGTAATTCATGCGATATCGATTTAAAGTTATCATGCTGGCGGTGCCGACGACTGCACTGATTGTGTTTTACATCCTGTTTTTTCTGTATCCTGAATGGTTCCCCCGCTAAAACATAACCCGGCATTTTTGAGCCTGAGGAAAATTTATGCTCGGCCTGAACCGTTCTAAACGCCCGATCGAACTTGGCCCCTATCCAGCCGAAAGGCTGAAACGGGATGCTTCGGCGATTACCGGCGAAGCCGAGATACCTCCGATAAGCCCGCCGCTGACAACCGCCGGAGCGGATTTTCCGTTGGTGCGGGCGGCGAATGCTCACTTGGCGGCTTATGAAGAATTGCGTGAGCCAGAGCCGTTCGCCAAATTGGCGCCGGTTCCAGAGGATCTGAAATTGCGTACCCGCGATATCAAGGGCGCCGGTTATTTCTTCAATGCCTCGCAAATGGCCGTTTGCCAAATACCCGATAACGCCTGGCTGGATGCCGCCTTGCCGCATACATATGCGGTGATGGTGGTGGTCGCCTATTCCGACCCCATCGACGCCGACAATGCCGCCGCCGGCTGGGTTACCGGTAACGAACATCTATTAGCGAGCCTCCGCGCCGCCGAAATTGCCGTCAATATCTCGGGCCAGATATCTTCGATGGGGTTTAAGTCCTGCGCCCATTGGACCGGCGCCACCGATATCGGCCTGGACAAAATGGCCGTCCTTTCCGGCTTGGCTTTAAGAGACGGGGGGCGCGTAGTGAACCCCTATATGGACGACCAATTCGCGTTGGCGGCCGTGACCACCGATTATGCATTGGCGTCCGATTTGCCGCTGCACGCGACCGCCAAAAACGGCCGTGATTTAGGCTATTTCCTGGGCCTTGCGGGCGGGGTGTCGGGATTTGAGCGCCGCCGCCGCAAAAAGCGCCCGTCGCATTTAGGACCCTATCCGGTTGAGACGCTAAAGCGCATCGACCGGCCGACCACACATATATTCGAAGACGAAGTGCCGCGCGTGCCCAGCCGCGCCAACATGTATGTGCGCACAGCGCTTGGCGATCTCAGCGAAAAAGCATCGCGCGAAGCCGGGCGCTGGTCGCAGAAGCACCCGGTTGCGCAAGGCATCGTCCGCCCGATGTGGGCGTTAAAACCGATGCAGGACGGCCAGACTGCGCCGAAAGCCGCCCAACCTTCCGATAATGCCGAAGCCAATACCAAAGCCTTGAAGGCGCTTGGCCATTATCTTGGCGCGGCGATCACCGGCATTTGCGAAATACCGGACCATTGCTGGTATTCCCATGATAAGCGCGGCCAGCCGATCACGCCCTACCATAAATACGCCCTCGTCGTGCTGATCGATCAAGGGCTGGAGACGTTTATGGGCGCCAGCGGCAATGACTGGATATCGGGATCACAGTCCATGCGCGCCTATTTGCGCGGCGCCGAAATTGCCGGCGTTATGGCCGCCCATATCCGCGAAATGGGAATTGGCGCGCGCGCCCATACCAGCCTCGACAGCGACGTTTTGCATGTGCCCCTGGTCCTTCATTCAGGCCTCGGCGAACAAAGCCGCATCGGCGAAGCCGCGCTGAACCCATTCCTCGGCATGCGCTTTAAAACGGCGGTGCTGACAACGGATATGCCTCTGGTTGCCGACAAGCCAATCGATTTTGGGCTGCAGAAATTCTGCACCAAATGTTTCAAATGCGCCCGTGAATGTCCAAGCCAGGCGATCCCTTACGGCGGCAAAGTTATCTTCAACGGCTACGAGACGTGGAAGCCCGATAGCGAACGCTGCACGCTTTACCGGGCGACGAACACCAAAGGATCGGCGTGCGGGCGTTGTATTAAGGTTTGCCCTTTAAGCAAGGACACCACCTGGGACGGCCCGATCCTGGACCGCATCGGAAGCTGGCTCGGCATCAACGCCATGTGGCTGAAACCCATTTTGGCGCCGCTCGCGATCTGGCTCGATGATGCGCTCGGGAACGGCAATCCGGTGGATGCCAAAAAATGGTGGCTGGATTTGGAAGTCATCGGCGAACGCTCCTTCAAATATGATCCTAAAAACCATGTGGAACGAGCCAAGGGCGCCAACCGGCCGATGATCGATCCCAAGAAGAAGGTCAATAAGGCTGAGAACATTGCTTACTTTCCGGCTTCGACTTTGCCGCCGCCGGATTTGATGGCGCCGTTCCCAACCGACCGCAAGCTCGGCCTCAAATTGGCGCGCGAAGCGGAGACGGTGGCGGAAGCTTTAGCGCGCCGCGCCCGGAATAAGAAAAAGCCCCGCGCGTAAGGCGAGAGGCTTTTAATTTTGAATATTTAAGACCGTGGCTTTTAACAGCCGCTCATGCATTTGGCGTTGGCATCGAATTCCATGGTTTTGCCGCTGCGCGGAACATAGACCGGAATACCCGTGACCAAGCTGGCGAATTTGGCGGTATTGGAGCCGGGCACTAATTTGCCGCCTTTGGTGGCTTCTTCGTTCATGTGCTGGGGGATCGCCGCATTGGGCTTGATCAGCTCATTTATGGAAAATGCCGCTTCTTTCGGCCCCGAAGTGTAGACGCCGCCGGCGTGGATGACCGCCAGTTTGGCTTTGTAGAAGCGGCGTACCGTCACATCCTGGTCGGGTGCGATGCCGCTATCGCCTGACAAATAAACCACCAAACCGTTGGTGAAGGTCAGGATAAAACCATTATCGGGTCCGACATAGGCGGTGAGGCCGTCTTTCTTCAATTCATCGGCCAGCGCCTTATTTAAGAAACCGGGGCCGACGCCATTGGAATGGTTTACCGGAACGATGGCGACGCGGACGCCGCCAATCTTACCTTCGCCGCCGAAGCGCAGCACGTTGACCTTCTTTGGATTGCCGCCGGCGGCTTTCACTTGGGCGCGCAGGAAGCTGGTCATTTCACCGCCGGCCAACATGGCGGCGCCGGTCTTGGCGACTATCTCGGCGGTGTTGGAAATCGGCATTTTTTTGACCTTGGTGGCCGGGCTGCCGCAGGTGCCGGCATTGACGCTGGGAATGGCGAAGCCGCCCAGATGATCAATATGGACGCTCGACAACAACACACCGTCCAATTTGCCGAGCCGGGGATCGGTGCCGCCGGCAATGGTCATGCCGGGATCATAAAGGATGCGCGTGCCGTCCGGGTCTTCGAACAACATGGCACGGTCACGGCGGCAAAATTCGCCGTCATGGCTGCCAAGGGGCGTGACTTTTACATTGGCTGAATAAGCCGGGGCCGCGGCGATGCCCGATAAGGCAACGATTGCCGCCGCAAATACAGTAAAATTTTTCACTTTAGTCTCCCTGGTGAAGTTTAAATTTTTACTTAAAATTCTAACCGTCCCGTTTGAAGTCTGGCCATTTTCGGACCTTCCGTCACTCCCGTCAATTGTAATGGCAGCGGTCATGCATTTTTGAATAATGCCCTAAACCGGCTTATCGCCTTCGATGCCGACGCGGCGTAAAAGCCGGGGCTCTTCCAAGGGATAGTCGGTGCGGGCGTGCTGGGTGCAGCGGTTGTCCCACATTATAAGATCGCCCAGCTGCCAGACATGGCTGTAGAGGAACTCTTCG
>JABMOP010000158.1 GCA_013204125.1 Rhodospirillales bacterium
ACCCGTTCCGCGCCGACCCGCAGTGCATCGCGCAGGCCGCCGGCGATTTCGCCGCTGCTCAGGCTGGATATACCCGGTGCCGCCGCCGATCCGCCGCCCAGCCCCTGCAAAAGCCCCTTGCCGCGATCAAACAAATTCTGCCCCTGGGCCGCCGTGGCGGACAGGCCAAAAAATACCATGGCCCCCAGAATAGCAACGCCGCGGACCGTGCCCCTATTGCCCATCCAATCTGCCCCCCCCATCCTGCTGAATTCATGCCCGCATGGCGCGACGTCCGCGCCGCGTCTTCACGTCAACACAAATATATAGCGCCGGCCCACAGGGGTTTCCAATAAGTCCGTTCTGAAATCGGGGCGAACGTCCGGGCAAGGTCCATGGAACAGCCCAAAGGCCAGGCAGCAAGGGGGCAAATCAATGCAGCATTTAATCAATGACGCGAAGATACGGCAAAAAAAGCTGACCTCTAGTTTCTATTTCGCTGCCACTTAGTTGCCATGGACGACGTGCGCCTACGTTAGTACAATCACCTGAGTAAGTTCGGCTTCATTGCGACTCTTTCCAGGGAGTGTTTCTGATCGTAATTAAGCGCCGCTGGTCAGTGGACATGAAGATAAGTTGTTAAAAACGCCATTTGTACTTTACACACAACCCACTGCACTGAAATCACCAATCCACAGGCAAAGCATGTCCGATAAAAAATTTGGCCCAAAGAGCATCCCTTCCGGTTGAGGAATTGGTTTTTGACTACCACAATCCTAGACTTGCCATGCAATGGGATGCAATTACCGCGGATGATCGCGATGCGGCAATGATCCGTACCCTCGACGAAGAGGCGGACATTGGCGAGCTGATTACCTCTATTATCAAAAATATGTACATTCATGTCGAACCCTTAATTGTCATCAAGGATGGCGAAAAGTTTCGCGTACTTGAAGGCAACCGTAGGCTGGCAGCCATGCGTCTGTTGATGGACCCTGAACTTGCAAAAGAATGTGGGATCAAAATTCCAGGCGACGGGGTTGCGAAGAAAATTCTGAACAGCTTTAAATTCGTTTCCGTTTACGAAGTTAAGGACGTAGCCGACGCCCACGCCTTAATTGGCTTTAAGCACATCAAGGGCCCCTATAAATGGGGTTCTTTTGCCAAGGCAAAATATGTCACCCAACAGTACAAAGATACAAAGCAACCAATCGAGGAAATCGCCGCCACTATTGGCGATGAGAACGACACGGTTCGGAAAATGATTGGCGGCATGTTGGTGTTGGAACAGGCACAGAGCATGGGGCTTTTTGACGTTGCTGACCGTGCAAAGGTCGGCCCTATTGGGTTCTCCCATCTCTACACGGCATTGGAGAAACCTGATTATCGGACCTTTTTGGGACTGAAGCGGAACTGGAATGCAAAACCCAGTAAAAAGCCGATATCCGATGACAAGCGCGACGAACTGAAAGAAGTTCTGCTTTATCTCTATGGTTCAAAATCAGACGGCACTCCGTCGTTGATCAAGTCACAAAACCCGGACTTAACTAACCTTGGCAAAACCATAGCCAGTAGTGAGGGCCTTGCCGATTTGCGTGCCGGTCTCACCCTGGAAATTGCTTACAACAACGTGCGCGACGACGACGAAGTCTTCAACGAAGCTATTCGAAAGGCATTGGCCCAAGTCAATTATGCCATGTCGTGCGCGACCCGATATGACGGCAAAGACGGTGCCGCAGTGGCGGTAGCGGAAAAAATACAAAAGGGCGCGAATATCCTGCTTGCCACAGTGCAAAAAATTCACAGCGATCAAAAATAACAACTGTACTTCCGGAGCTTCGCCCTTGCCCTACGTCAAGCCGTCAATTCTTTCGGTCACCACCGTGCAGGACGCCGCCGATTGGATTGAACTCCGCGCTATCCAGCAGCCAGAACGCCTAGTTCACTTCTCTGACATACGCCGAATGTTTGATGACGAAGGTGATGCTGGGTCCTCTGACTATGGACATGAGGACGTCGCCGACGAAGATATTTGGTCGCAATGGGTTAGTGAACTGCAAGAGCGAGAGCGGGCGCTCAGTGAAGCCTACCCGTTTGAACTTACCGATACATACATAAAAATCAAGCCTCTTACAGAACACTCTTGGGGGGGCTATGCCTATTTATTGTGCCTCTTTCTTTCCCACCCCAAGGACGATGACGTAATCGACGGTGCTAAATTTCTGAAACTTAAGAAAAACGACCCCGCTCGAGAACTGTTCCAAATCATCAGCACAGTCGCTGCCAGCGGGTATCTGCGCGGCTCATCGGTTTCCTTTGGGTGGCCGCGTAAGGATCATACGTTATTCGTGGACGCAATAAATAGATTATGCCGTATCATGTTCGATGCGTCCGTATTCAAACGTCCACCGGACCTGGCAGCCCCAACGAAGATAAAAGATTTCGAAATAGATATTGTTTCGTGGATACCTACAAATGATAAATTGCCGGCTAAAGTGATTTTTGTTAGCCAAGTCGCATCTGGCGCCAATTGGAAAAGTAAACCGCTCAGAAATTCGATTGTCGCCAATTTGTGGCCATGGCTCGAAAAACCGTTCGCATCTGGATCTCAAGTTATCACCAGTTTGTTCATCCCCTTTTGCATCTATCCTGCAAACAACGAATCCCTGGCAGAGACATTACGTTATTTGTGTGCAAGCGATTTAAACACCCTGATATTTCATCGCCATAGGATTCCTTATTACGTTCAACAGGTCTTCACTGAAGAGCTCCATATAGGAAAAGGCTTGCTAATTGAACGAACAGATGATTTTCCTGAAGTCACCGCCTGGGTCGATGAGAAAATGGCACTGTTGGCGTAACATGATCTATCTGCGCCAACCCAGATGACAAACGTCATGGCGCGGTGTAAGGATTGTTCCATGACCAGACCTTACACACCACTTCGATACCCAGGGGGGAAAGGTCGTCTCGCGGGCTATATTGCCGATGTTATGCGCCTCAATAACCTCGAGGGCGGCACCTACATCGAACCCTACTGCGGTGGTGCAGGGATCGCTATAGAACTCCTGCTTGAGCGTAAGGTTGGTCACATTCATTTGAATGATTTAAATGACTCAATTTACGCTTTTTGGCACGCGGTTTTATATCAGCCCGATGAACTTTGTTGTCTGATAGAGGAATCGCCAGTCAACATGGACACTTGGTATACACAAAAGGACATCCAAAGTAGACCGGAAGGCAAATCATATCTAGAGCTTGGCTTTTCAACCTTCTTTCTTAACCGCGTGAACCGATCTGGGATCATTTTCAACGCGGGTGTGATCGGCGGGAAAAAGCAAACCGGTAAATGGAAAATCGACGCGCGATACTATAAGGAAAGCCTAATCGCGCGCATCGAGGCTATTAGCAGGTTTTCCCGCTACATTTCCTTAACGAATATGGACGCCTCAGATTTTGTCAGCATCCTTCTTCCAGAGATGCCAAAGGATAGCTTGGTTTATTTTGATCCACCCTATTTCATGAAGGGCCAGGGTCTATATCAAAACCACTACACGCCGGTCGACCATCGGGAAATTGCCAGATTGATACAGGGCCCCATGAAACAAAGCTGGCTTGTTTCCTACGACAACGTGCCGGAAATCCACAAACTGTACAATAAACGTCGAAATCTTGAATTCTCACTGAATTACAGTGCCAACATAAAATACAAGGGCACTGAAATCATGTTCTTTAAAGATGGACTGACAGTACCAGACAGGGAAAGTCCGACGCGTTCGGCTGCCTGAAAAAGGGCGGTCCTCAGCAAACGCAAAAGTAGATTCGGGGCCAAGCCTTGTTTTCTTTGCACCAATTCCAAGCCATTGATTTAATGGCGCTTCCTTAATAGAGCCCCAGCACACCTCAATCACATCGGCGCTAAACCGTGGCGCAGGACTTTTTTGATGACCGTGGGCAGGGCCAGTTCGGCCAGGTTGGCGGGGGGGTGCCAGATTTCGCCTGGGGCGGGCGGTCTGCCCCCCCGTGCGGTGCGCACTTGCAGTTCCAGGTGAAAATGGGTGAAGACGTGGCTCACCGTGCCGGGCAGGGGGCGCCAGTGGGTATCGAGCGGGGCAAAGGCCGCGATCTCG
>JABMOP010000159.1 GCA_013204125.1 Rhodospirillales bacterium
AGCTAATGTTATTTGATAGGCGAATCATTTTGGGCGTTTTGGCGGCGTGTGTGATTGCGGCGCCGGTTTCGGCGAAAGAATTAATTTTCGGTACCGGTAGCGGCTCCAAAAGTAAAATCAACATCGATGCAATCGTGCCGTTCCTTAAAAACACGGAAAAAGAGAGCAATGGCTCGCTCACCTGGAAGTATCTTCCCGGCAATCAGATCGTGACCGTGCGTAGCGCGCTTAAGGGTTTGCGCGACGGCCTGATTGATGCCGGCATGGTGATCCCGGTATTTGTCCGAAAAGATCTGATCAACAACAACATCGTCTATGACACCATCCATCTCGGTCACGATGATCCGATCGCCGCGGCCGGCGCAGCGCATGAAACGATTATGCTGAACTGCCCGAACTGTGTTGCCGAGTATAAAAAATTCAATGCTTTCCTGTTATCGAGTTTTGCCGGCGCGTCGAACGTCATGGTCTGCCGCAAACCGGTTAAGACATTGGCCGACATCGAAGGGCTGAAAGTGCGCGGCGGCGGCGCCGCCAACCGGTTGGTCAAGGCGCTGGGCGGCGTACCTGTCGGCATACCGCCGCAAGAATTGGCCCTGGCGTTGGAACGCGGCGGCCTCGATTGTTCGGTGCAGGCGCTCAATTGGATGCTCAGCTTCGGCATCCATGATATCGCCAAACACGTCATCGACTATCCCATGGGCTCGTCGCGCGGCCTTGGTCTTATCGTTATGAACCGCAAGACGTGGAAAAGTCTGACCAAAGAGCAGCGCAAAATTCTTTGGGACAATGCACCGCTCGCCTCGGCGCGTGCGGTGGTCGATTCCTACGTGAAATTTGATGATACCTACCGCAAAACCATCGGCCCTGAGAAAGGCGTGAAATTCTATAAGGCGGGCGACGACATCAAAAATGCCATCGCCAAGATGATGACCAAGGAAGAAGCCGCCATCGTCGCCGTGATCAAGAAACAGGGCGCAAAAAATCCGGAGAAAATATTGGCCGCGTTCAAATCAAACCTCGCCAAATGGCGTAAGTTTTCGCAGTCGGAAATCAAGGGCGATGCCGATGCTTTTGGGCGCGTTCTTAAGCGCGAAGTGTACGACAAGCTCGATCCCGAAAAGATGTAGTTGCTTCTCAAAGAGTCAAAAACCCCGGAAGGTTAGATGCCTTCCGGGGTTTTTTATGCGTGGGCGCCGACAATAAATTAGTCGTACATGAGATTGGGTAATACCAGCGAAATTTCCGGATAGGCGATCAAAAGCGCCATGATCACCACCTCACAGGCGAGGAACCAGCCGACGCCTCTGAAAATAGTTTCCAGGCTGATCGTATCGCCGACCACGCTTTTGACCACATAGACCTGGAATCCCACCGGCGGGGTCAGCAGCCCAATTTCAAGATATTTCACCACCAGCACACCGAGCCATATGAGATCCAGGTGCAGAGCCTCGAACATAGGTAGCATGATCGGCAAGGTGAGCAGCAATATCCCCAAGGGATCAAGGAACATGCCGAGAATGACGTAGATGAGCGATGCGCCAATCACCAAATAGATCGGATCGAGCGCGTAATCACCGACGATCGAGCCGAGATAGGCGGGCACGCCGGTGAGCGCCATTAAGTGGGACAAAAGGATAGCGCCGACCGCTACGAATAACAGGCGTGCGGTTGCTGACGTCGCTTCGACAACGCTGTCCTTGATAACCTGCCAGGTAAGGCGGCCCTGTACGGCGACAATGATGAAGGCCAGGAAGGCGCCGAAGGCGCCGGCTTCGGTGGGTGTCACGATCCCTGTGTACAAACCGCCGATGATACCGGATATGAGCAGCAAGAGGGGCCAGACCGGGGCCAAAGCGGCCATCTTCTCAGCCATCGAAAATTGTTCATTCACGCGCGGGGCGAGGGCCGGATTAATTTGGCAGCGGACAATAATCATCGCTGCATAAATGCCGGCGGTCAGCAGCCCCGGCAATATGCCGGCAATGAGCAAACGCGTAATCGATTGTTCGGCGAATATTCCATAGAGGATAAAAAGTATGCTTGGGGGGATCAGCGCGCCGAGCGTTCCGGCGCTGGTGACGACGCCTGCTGCCAATCCTTTGTCATATCCCTGGCGCAACATTTCTGGGATGGCGATCCGGCCCATAGCGGCAGACGTTGCGACGCTGGATCCAGACGCTGCGGCGAACCCGGCGCAGGCAAAATTCGTTGCCACCGCCAATCCACCGGGCAGCCGCCCGAGCCATAACCGGGCGGCGCTAAAGAGGGCGACGGTGATGCCGGAATGATGTGCGATCGCGCCCATCAGGATAAACATGGGGATCGCCGAAAGCGACCAGTTCGCGGCAAACTCGAAGGGGATCGTGCGCAAAGTCCCAATCGCGACATCAAAGCCGCGCACCGCCCAAATGCCGACCAGGGAAACGAGCCCAAGCGCAACGCCGATGGGCGCCCGCAAAGCCAAAAGAATGAGTACCGCGGCAATGGCGGAGAACCCTATAGCGACGGAAGACAAAATATAATTTTCCTTATAGGGTTATGAATGTGAGGCCCGGCGAAACGCCTTGCGAAAATCCTGCGTCACGCGCAAGACGACGGCAAGCGCCATAATGCCGCAACCAACGGGCACGAACCATCGGCTCGGCCAAATGTACAATAATCCCTCGGCGGTTTCCTGAAATTCCCCGGCAATGGTGACGGTGACGGCTTCTTCGCCCGCATACCAAGTCAACGCCAGCACCCAAATGAGGGTCAATATCCCCATAATTCCATCCAGAAAAGAGCGCGACCTCGTTGACATTTTACGGGTGAACAGCTCCACAAAAATATGCCCCTCGCCACGCGCGATATAAGCGAAGGGCAGGAACACCAGCGCGACCATGTAATAAAACATAACCGTTTCAATAGTTGCCGGCGCCGGCGCAGTGAAAAAGAACTTGCCGAGCACATCCAAGGTCACATGCAACATCATGAGTAAGATAAATGCGCACGCGGCGACCATCGCAATGTTGCTGGCGAGCGCAGATATCCGCTCGTCCAGAGGATCGCTCTGCGCAGGATAGGTCTCGTTAGCCATGATCTTCCCCAAAGGCTGTTGAATTGGGTCCCATATTTAATTGACAAAATTGTTCAATTATTTTGTTCTAGGACAAATCAATATCGGTTAATTCCGGCCCGTTCGTCATGTTTTTTGAAGAATGCAGCGATCGAAGTATACGACCAACCTCGAGGTCTGCGATAGACACTCCGGTAAATCGTGCAATCTTTGCAGGTTTCCGGATAATCATTCTTTTGGTGGCGATTGATAATATTATGATAAACGGCGTTCTCTGAGGATAATACTTGTCTCAATGTGGAATTATTAAGGTCCCCAATTTGCAGAGTTCGGTCAACTCCCCGGCAAGCACATGCGTTAACACCACCATCGGCAAAAATCATCGGCTCGTCAAACAACAAGTAGCAGGCGCCAATTTTGGGGAGATTGGAACCATCAGACATTTCGATATCCAGATCGGCAACGTCCTCAGAATTTACCATGCCGCCCCAAGTGTCGTATAGCAGTTGATTGCCAAGCCATTTTAGCCCGCCCTCATGGATCGCTCGGTGCATAGCCTTGACCAATTCGCTTGAATTATCATCGATCCCGTCTTCCGGGTGCCAAGTAAAGCTACGGTCTGTTCGCAAATGAATTTCCATAAATTTCCGGCCCGCTCCGCGATGATCGGCAATTCGATTTAAATTGTCGACGAGCTTGCGGTATTGTTTATCTGGCTTTCCGGTTACACGTTTAAAGCTCTCCAGATCATGGCCATAGACACTTATGCTTATAAAAGTGAGTTTTTTCAGTGAGAACAGTTTTTCAATCATCTTCGCATCTGGAAGAACTAGATTGGTATGGAAATAATAATTGTCTACCAGCGGATGACTATACTCTGCTCACCTCAGAACCCGAAAATCCTTGGGTGATATGATGCGGAAATTATCTGATACGTCGTCACATAAATCCACCCAATTTCTGGGAACATCCTCTTTCAGGAACC
>JABMOP010000160.1 GCA_013204125.1 Rhodospirillales bacterium
CGTGGCAAGAAAGATAAAAAGCGCTACGCAACTATAAAAAAAGCCGGCGAAGACCGGCGTGTACTCATGGCGGAACGGGCGGCGGCGGGCAATGGCGCGCCGATGAGCCACGCCTGGGTCGCCAAATGCGTGTCCGACGTAATGGACGACGATGCCGTGATCTTTAACGAGCTCGGCGCCCCTGCCCCGTTCATGGATTTGAAAGGCCCCAACCGCTATTTCAATCCGCCCCATTCGGGCGGGCTCGGCTGGGGTTTCCCGGCGGCGCTGGGCGCCTGCCTCGCCGATCGGGACCGCCTGACCATTGCCTGCGTCGGCGACGGCTCCTACATTTTCGCCAACCCGTTGGCCTGTCATATGATATCAAGCTCGCTCGAATTGCCGATCTTGGTGATCGTCCTCAACAACGGGGTCTGGAACGCGGTGCGCCGGGCGGCCTTGGCGATCTATCCGGACGGCAAGGCGTCCAAGATGAACACCATGCCGATCACGTCGCTGCACCCCAGCCCTGAATACACAAAAATCGCCGAAGCCAACGGCCATTGGGCCGAACGGGTGGAAACCGGCGACGATCTTCCCGCAGCCTTGGAGCGCGCCTTGTCGGTGATCAAGGACGAACGCCGCCTGGCCCTGTTAGAATTAAACGTCGCCATCTCTAATACGGCCTAATGCGGATCAACAAATCGACGGAGCTTTAAGATGAAGGACAGCCTCAAAGCGGGCATAAGTATTACCAAGACCATCGAAATTGACCGTGGCCGCACGGTCGGGTTTATGGGCGATGAAGGCCGCGTTTATTCGACGCCGTCGATGGTCGCCGATATCGAATATGCCTGCCGGAACTTCTTGTTGGATCATTTAGACCCGGGCGAAGACACGGTCGGCACCCATATCAGCGTCGATCACATGGCGCCGACCGTCGAAGGCGATAAGGTCACCATTGAAATTGAGATCGCTCATATCGACCGACGCGCCGTCACCATGGAAATAAAGGTGTCCGATACGCTAGAGCAAGTTGGGCGCGGCACCCATACCCGCTTCGTCGCCGATGTTTCCAAAACCCATGAGCGATTGGCGGCCAAGCGAGAGAAAATGAAGGGCGGCTAGATCAGCATGGATCAAACAGCCAAAAAGACGGTTCCCACCTTCTGCTATCAATGCGTCGCCGGACCGGATTTTATGCGTGTCGAGGTCGAAGACGGTATCGCGACGCGCATCGATGCCGATTATTCGATCAGCGACGAGCATCCAGGCGGCGGCCGCGTCTGCGTCAAAGCCTACGGCCTGATCCAGAAAACCTATAACCCGCACCGCATCCAATCGCCGATGAAACGCACCAACCCCAAAAAGGGACGGGAGGAAGACCCCGGCTTCGTTCCGATTTCCTGGGACGAAGCGTTGGATATTGTCGCCGGCAAATTGCGCGGCGCGATGGATGCGGGCCTCACCGATGCATCGGGCTATCCCCGCGTTGCCGCAAGTTTCGGCGGCGGCGGCACACCGACCCAATACATGGGCACCTTCCCGGCCTTCCTGTCGGCCATCGGCAATGTGGATTTAGGCTTCGGCGCCGGCCAAGGGGTGAAATGCTACCATTCCGAACATCTTTATGGTGAGTTGTGGCACCGCGCCTTCATCGTCGCGCCCGATACGCCGCGGGTAAACTACATTCTATCCTGCGGCCATAATGGCGATGCGGCCACCGGCGTTGCCGGTATCTGGCGCCATGCGGACGCCCGCGTGCGCGGCATGAAACGGGTGCAGGTGGAACCGCACCAATCGGTGACCGGCGCCGTTGCGGCCGAATGGATTCCGATCAAGCCGAAAACCGACGCGGCGTTTCTCTACGCTGTTATTCACACTATTTTGCACGAGCGCGATTGGCGCGCCGATTGCGACATCCCGTTCCTAAAGGACGATACCAACGCGCCCTATCTGATTGGCCCCAACGGTTACTATTTGCGCGATGCCGAAACGCAAAAACCGCTGATCCATGATTTAAGCGACGGCGTCAACAAGCCATTCGATGCAGAAATTATCGATGCGGCGCTGGACGGCGAATATACCTGCAGCGGCATCGAAATCGGCGCCGACGACGAAAGCTGGCAGCATACCGAGATTACCGCCAAAACCGCCCATCAGGTTTTGCTCGATCATATGAAGCCCTACACCCCGGAATGGGCGGCGGGCGAATGCGATATCCCGGCGGACCGCATCCGCAGTGTCGCCGATGAATTCATTGCCAATGCCGGCGTCGGCGAAACCATCGAGATCGAAGGCGAGACCCTGCCTTTCCGCCCGGT
Organism: Rhodospirillales bacterium; assembly: GCA_013204125.1. Lineage (GTDB taxonomy): Bacteria > Pseudomonadota > Alphaproteobacteria > Rhodospirillales > UBA2165 > JABMOP01. Next base: position 2,304 of record JABMOP010000160.1, read on the forward strand.
CGCCGTGTTGCTGGGTAAGACCGTCAATAACGGCTGGGGCGGCTATAATTGCTGCTGGGCAAGGACATTGCTTTTATGTCTGGTCGGCGCCTTAGAAGTGCCGGGCGGCATGATCGGCACCAACGTCAAATTGAACCGCCCCGCCTATGACCGCTTCGCCTCCGCCATCAAAGGGCCCGACGGGTTCATGGAATTCCCGTTCAACCCGACGTCGAAAGACGAATGGGAAAGCCAGCCGCATATTCGGAACGCCTATCGCACCTTGGTTCCCCTGGTCGGCAATTCGGCCTGGTCGCCGGCCCTCGGCCCGGCCCATCTGCCGTGGCTGTTTCAGAAAAAGGCGCCGGCAAACTGGCCGACCCCGACCAAGCCCGATATCTGGTTCTGTTACCGCACCAATCCAGCCATTTCATCGTGGAACGCACCCGAAGTTGCGAAAAGGGTCGCCGAATTTCCGTTCACGGTTTCCTTCGCCTACACCCACGACGAAACCAACCACATGGCGGATATATTGC
>JABMOP010000161.1 GCA_013204125.1 Rhodospirillales bacterium
GGCCTGCAGGACCGGTGGGATATGGGCGGCAGGCCGCGGCGCCGCATCGGTGCACAACATTTTGAAATTATCATAGCCAAGGCGCTTGGCGTTCTGTTCCGGCGATAAGTGCTCAATGTTATTCGGCACCGGACCCATCGCGTGCATGCCGAACACCCAGGCCCCGGGAACGTCAATATTGCCGGTGATCGACGGGATGATGGAAACCGCGCGCACCGTTTGGATGCAGTTGGGGGTATGCTCGATCGCGACGCCCCATTCCATCAGGGCTGGCTTGATGGTGGCGAACATGCGCGCCGCTTCCCGAATTTTGTCGGCCGGCACCCAGGTGATCGGTTCCGCCCATTCGGGGGTCCAATCTTTTACCCGCTCCGAAAGCTCGGCAAAGCCGTGGGTCCATTTTTCGACGAATTCCTTGTCGTATAATTGCTCTTTGATAATCACATTGATCATGGCGAGGGCGAGGGCATCGTCGGTGCCGGGGCGCAGTTGCAGCCAAAGATCGGCCTTCTTGGCGAGGAAGGTTTCGCGGGGATCGATGACGATGGTTTTCGGCTTATAATTGAACGCATCGCGGGCGTTGAACCGGGTTTCGCCGTCGGGGCCCGAGTTGAGCGGCTGGTGACCCCAAAAACAGATGACCTCGGCCTGGGTGTCGCCCAAGAAGTCGCTGACCGGGAAATCGCCCATGGTCAGGGTCGAGGTGTTGACCCTTGGGTGGAAGCATTGGGCGAAGCCGGGTTCGCTCCAATTGGGGCTGCCGAAGGAAAATGCGAAGCGGGATACCCAGCGGATATGATGGCGCCCGGTGCCGGTGCCGAGATGCACCGCTTCTGCGCCGTACTCGTTCTTGATGGAGGTCAGCTTGTCGGCGATTTCATCGAGGGCTTCGTCCCAGCTTATGCGCTCCCACTCTCCGGAGCCGCGCGGGCCAATGCGGCGCATGGGATATTTGAGGCGGTCCGGGTGATAGACCATTTCCATGGTGGCGTTGCCGATCGGGCAAAGGCGGCCTTGGTTGAACGGGCTGTCGGGATCGCCCTCCACCTTGATCAGTTCATCGTCCTTGACGTGGAGGAGCACGCCGCAGCCGCCATGGCAACTCCGGCAGACGCTTTTTAAAACGCTCACCTCGTCCTTGGTCTTATGTTCGTCCTTCAACGACTGATCCACGAAACCTTCCCCAATTTGGTTAATTAGGTTTGCTTCTCTCTATTATTGGCTTTGTTTTATGGTTTTAGTCAAATTTCGTCTAACGCAGCCTTAAAATCGCGGCGGATTTCGGCGCCGTGCATCATGGCGTAATCCATTTCGGGGGGCGCGCCGGGTTCCACCTTCAAGGTCGCAAACACCGGCCCTTCGGCCTGCAGCAAGGCGCCGATGCCGGCATCAAAATCTGAAATTTGCGAAAATTCGCGCGCATCTGCATATCCGGCGGATTTGGCGAAACCGGCGAAATCGACCTTGCCGCTGCCCGGTATCGGATGGCCGCCATTGGCTTCGTAGGTTCCGTTTTCGCAGACGAAATGAATAAGGTTCGGCGGCGCCACTTGGGCGATGGTCACCAAGCTACCCAGGTTCATCAACAGGCTGCCGTCGCCGTCGAGCACGATCACGCGTCGATCCGGGCGACCGACAGCGAGGCCGAGCGCGTGGCTCGACGCAAGCCCCATGGCGCCGGTGAAGATGAAGTTGAGCGGGCTCGGGCGGATGGCGATCCATTCGAAGGCGGATGTGTAGGCGGCGACAACGATGGTATCGTTGGTGATATGCCCGGCCAGGATTTTTAAAGCCTCGTCGCGTTTCATCATTCCGCCAATGGCCTCCGCCCGATTAAAAGCGCCGTCGGGCGCATGGCGTCATAGGCATCTTCGATCGCCGGGGCGATGGCGCCGGTGTCGGCTTCGGTTTCCAGCAGGTGATGGCCGATGCCCATGGCGCCGAGGATCGGCTCGATGATGCGCACCCCGTAGGATTTGCTATCCGCCATTGCGGCGTCCGGCTCCTTGCCCAAAAGCCCGACCATCAGGCAGATGGGCATCCCATATTCGACGCCGACGGCGCGGATGGCGTTGATCGAATCAAAAAATCCGGTGTTTTGAATAAGAATCAGCGCGCGCGCATCGCAATAGGAAAGCCCGGCTGCGATACCGATGGCTTCGTCTTCCTTGCAGACGCTGATATGGCGCAGGTCGGGGTCCGCCGAAATCGGCTTCAATAGGCTTTCGCTGGTGGTGATGTCGGGCACCGTGATAATGATACCGACGCCGGCATCCTTGACGGCGGCGATAATGCTGGACCCCCGGATCCAATGGTCTTTAACCTCTGTTTGCCCCTGATTGTCGGACATTTAGGATCATTTCTCCGGTGTCGCCGCCAAGTCGGCCTTATCGTCCCAATCGCGTCCATCTTATCATAATCGGAGCGCCTTCAAAACAGGCGCAATTAATTAGCGCTTTTAATGAATTAGGTTGCAGGTCTAGTATGTTGCGACCGCCTCTATTGGCGGATGAAAACAGGTAATTTCAAACCACCAAGGGGCTTTAATCATGTTTAGGAATAAATTTTTGGCGTTGGCTGCGATCGTCGCGGTATTCGCCGTTATCGGCGCCGCGAGCGCGCAGACCAAGATCAAGGTTGGCCGGACACTCAGCGGTTCCGGCTTCCACGTTCCCGTTTATATTGCTTTCGCCAAGGGTTTCTTTAAAAAAGAAGGGCTCGACGCCGAAGCTATTTCGATGACCGGCAAGGCGCTGGTCACCGCCGGTATTTCCGGCAATATTGATTTCCTTCCGGTTCCGGGCGGCGGATCACAGGCCTCGTTGATGGGCGCGGACCTCAAATATGTGGTCGGCGAATCCCTGATTTCCCAATGGGCCATCGTCGCCGATTCCAAAATCAAATCGGTCAAAGATCTGAAGGGTAAGACCTTGGGCTATGGCCGCGCCGGCGCCGCCGATTATGACGAAGGCGAAATCGTTCTCAGCCGCTTCTTCAATATGAATGTGGGCCGGGATTACAAAGTCATCAGCTTCCAATCCGAATCCGACCGCGTTGCCGGGCTTATCAACGGCGATGTTGCCGCGGCCCTGATGTCGTTCCCGACGGCGGCGCGCGCCCAAGCTGCCGGCTTCAACATGCTTCTCAAGACCGGGCAGTATCTGCCCCGCGTCGGCGGCAGCATCTGGACCCGGGCCAGCTTCGTCAAGGAACACCCAGAGACGGTGAAAAAATTCATCCGCGCCATCGCCGGTTCGATCGAATACCTGCGCACCAACAAAGAAGGTTCGGTCGAGGTGATCATGGAAGAATTCGGCATCAAGGATAAGAATCAGGCCGGTATCGTCTGGCAGGAAATTCACGATCAGTACACGCCCGACCTGCCCGCCGATCTGTTCAAGAAATTGTTCGTTGGCCGCCAAAAACGCATGGTCAAACGCGGTCTCTGGCCGAAGGGTAAGCCCATGCCGGACGTGAACAAGTTTATCGCCCGCGAACTATTGGACGAAACCCTCCGTGAAATGGGTTACTTCCTGCAACCCCGCCCGAAGCCAAAGGCGAGCTGAGGCAAGCGGTATAAATAAGCGCGTTTGAATTTAAGGCCCGGGCAATGTCCGGGCCTTTTTTTTCAAATTTGGCGTGTTTAAGAAACCCCTATCGGCGGTCGGGTAAAGTTGCTAGGCTTCTTTCGGACCTGACCAAATATCCAAATTATGGTGGTCCCAATTTCGACGAAGTATGAATTTTCAATTCTTTCAGCCGAGGGAGACGATCACATGAAATTACCACCAAAATTATTGGGCGGGGTCGCCGTTACGATTGGCGTGGCCGCCCTGATGTCCCAGACACCAGCCGGCGCCTTGGACCTCAAAGCGTCCCATCAATGGCCGGGCGGCAAGGGTGATGTGCGCGACGAAATGGTGCAAATCATCGCCAAGGAAATGAAAAAAGCCAATGTCGGCGTCAACATCAAAGTCTACGCCGGTCACTCCCTGTTCAAGTCCAAGGCGCAATGGAACGCCATGGTTAAGGGGCAACTCGATATTTCCGCCTTTCCGTTGGATTACGCCAGTGGTCAGCATCCGCAATTTAGCGCCACCTTGATGCCGGGCCTGGTTAAAAATCATGAACACGCCACGCGCTTGAACAGCTCGCCGTTCATGGCCGATATCAAAAAGATCATCAATGAGGCCGGTGTCATTGTTCTTTCCGACGCGTGGCTCGCCGGTGGCTTTGCCTCAAAGAAAAATTGTATTTTGGGGCCTGAGACCATGAAGGGCCAGGTTACCCGCGCCGCCGGTCCGGCGTTCGAGCAAATGCTGGTCGGCGCCGGCGCGTCGATTGCGTCGATGGGCTCGGGGGCCATTTATCAGGCCATGCAGACAGGCGTCCTGGATGCCGCCAATACATCTTCCGGCAGTTTCGTGTCGTACCGCATTTATGAACAGGTCAAATGCCTGACGGCGCCGGGCGCGCATGCTCTGTGGTTCATGTATGAGCCGATCCTGATGTCCAA
>JABMOP010000162.1 GCA_013204125.1 Rhodospirillales bacterium
GCCGTAATCGGGCATGAACAAGGTATCGCCGACAAACGCCGCATCACCGATCATATAGGTCACGCAGGCCGGTGTATGACCGGGCGTATGAACGACGTGGCATTCGATATCGCCGATTTGAAATATCTCGCCATCCTTGAACAGCTTCCCAAATTGGCGACCGTCGCGGCGAAATTCATTTTCGGCGTTGAACACTTGAGCAAAAGTTTCCTGAACGTCGACGACGTTTCTACCAATGGCGGTTTCGCCGCCCAATTGTTTCTTCAAATATGCCGCCGCCGACAAATGGTCCGCATGAACATGGGTTTCCAGTATCCATTCAACGGTAAAGTGATTTTCCCAAACATAAACGGCGATCAGGTCCGCCGATTTGGTATTGGTGCGCCCGGAATTGGGGTCGAAATCAAGGACCGAGTCGATAATGGCCGCAGTTTTGGTCGCCGGATCGCTTACCACGTAGCTGATGGTATAGGTCGCTTCGTCGAAAAACGCTTCGACCTCGGGGATCTGATTGACTGGCTCTGAATGTTTCATCTTCATTCTCCGCGTTAATAAATTGTTCTTCGATCCAAGCCGCGTGAGCGGCCATTAATCCAAGCCGCGTGAGCGGCCATTAATCCAAGCCGGCGTGAGCGGCCATTAAAATGCGGCGTTGGACCGTTTTAACCGCGATAATTCCGACCACCATAGAAATCAAAAAGCCGATCAATCCGTTCGCCGCCTGGCCGCTTCCAATCTGGCTGAGCGACGATAAGACAGGCCCCGGGCAATAGCCGGCAAGCCCCCAACCGATGCCAAACAGCGCCGCACCGCCGACCAACTTACTATCCAAGGAAGTGGTTTGTGGAAGCTGAAAATCAAAGGCCCAAAACGGATGGCGGCGGCGAAAAGCTAGGCGGTAGCCGACAAACGTCACTGGTATGGCGCCGCCCATGACGAATATAAGCCTCGGGTTCCATTCCCCGGCGACATCCAGAAAACCAAGGATGTTAGCCGGGTTGGTCATGCCGCCGATATCCAGGCCGATGCCGAATAATAGTCCGGTGAGTGCTGCGGTGAGGAGCTGCTTCATAGACTTTGCCCTTAAATCAGATGACGGGCGACGAACACGGTCAACCCGGCGAAACCCATGAATGTAAATGTTGATACGATAGACCGGTAAGAAAGCCGCGATAGGCCACAAATGCCGTGGCCGCTGGTACAGCCGCCGCCAAGCATGGCGCCGACACCGACCAAAAGCCCGGCCACAACCATAACCGAGTTCGATTTGACCGGCGGAGCGATGTTATTGCCGCCGGTTAAAATTCCGAGGACAACCGGACCCAAAACAAGACCGATGATGAATACGATGCGCCACAGGGCATCGGAGCGGGTGTACGGCATGACTGCACCGGCGATCATGCCGCTAATACCGGCAATGCGCCCCGATAAGAACATTAAGAGGGCGGCCGAAAGGCCAATGATTGCGCCGCCGAGCAGCGACGTTAAAAACGGATGCAAATTGGGTACTCCTATTAGGCCGGAAAAATAAATCGGCTATTTCACGTCACAAAATTTTTGATACAGAAATTCGATTAAATCGCGGACATCTTCGCGGGTGACGGAATAGTAAATTGTGTGTCCGTCGCGCCGGGTTTCAACCAGATTGTCTTTGCGCAATAGCGCCAATTGTTGAGAAGCCGAGGCGTCGCGCATATCCAAAATTTGTGCGATTTCGCCGACCGACTTCTCTCCATCCACCAATTGGCAGAGGATCAGCAAGCGTCGGTCATGGGACAAAGCCTTTAAAAGCCCGGTCACATTTCCAACATTCTTTTGCATATCGATAATATTCATACCTTCATATATATGCATATTAATGGGTTAATCAAGTGAAATTTTAATTTATTTGTCCGTGATGGCGCAGATGCGTTTACCACGAAAAATTGAACGGATGCGTAAATTACAGTGTTGTCATGTGAATATGTTTGCCTATAGGGTGCCCCCTGATCCAGCGGTATAGATTCGAACAACGGGCGCGATGCGCTGGACCAGATATGAACCCAGGGGGGCTCAACTTGATCTTTAATGAGTGATCCGCCCTTTGAACTTTTATCGAAGGAGACGTAGCCATATGTTGAAACGTATTACCCTTTCCCTCGCTGCGCTTTTTGCCGTGCTCGTCATAGCCGGCTGGTCGGCGCAGACTTATGCAGCGGAAAAAAGCCACCGAATTGTCTTTCATTTAGACGATAGTGATTCCAAGCGGATGAATTTGGTCCTCAACAACGCGGCCAATGTGGACAAATATTACAAAGCCAAGGGTGAAGAAGTAACGATTGAAATTGTCGCTTATGGTCCTGGCCTTACGATGCTGGTGGCTGGAAAATCGCCGGTTGAAAAACGCGTCAAAGGGTTCGCCCAAAATTATGACAATATTTCGTTTCGCGCCTGCGGCAACACTCATAAGAAAATGATCGAAAAAGCCGGCAAGGATGTCCCGCTGATACCGAACGCCAAGATGGTCACGTCCGGCGTTGTTCATTTGGTGCAGCGCCAGGAAGAAGGCTGGTCCTACGTCCGTCCGTAATATTCTCTAAAAAAAATCGCTCCATAAAGAAAGCGGCGGCCCAACGATGGGACCGCCGCTTTTTCATTCGCACGGGGAACCAACTAGAACGGCAACTTATCTTCGATGGCCTCCAAACCCTTTTTGGCGCAATTTTCATCGGCCTTGCCGCCAGGCCCACCGGAGACACCGACCGCACCGACCAATTCACCGCCGGCGCGCACCAAAACCCCGCCGCCGAGCATTAAGATACCAGGGATGTCCCTGGCGCCCGACGCTTCCTTGCCGGCTTGGGTGTTGTCGGCAAGATCGGTTGTGTTGGCGCGAAAGCTCAGCGCCGTCCAGGCTTTGCGCCGCGCCGTTCGGGGCGTATGCGGGCCGGCGAAGCGGTCACGCAGCAGAACCTGCAAGGTGCCGCTACGATCGACGACGGCGACGGCGGTCTGAAAACCCGCATCCCGGCATGCTTTTAAAGTTGCACGCGCCAGATCGAGGGCCAATTCGGGGGTCATGGATTTTGTTGCGAACAACGGCGGCGCTTCGGCGGCAGTAATTTTACCCGACGAGATAAACAGCAACCCGAATGCGGCAATTGCCGCCACTGTAAGATTTCTCATGATACTTCCTCTATTGTGCATGATACTTCCTCTATTGTGTCAGTTCGAAACCGGGACCGCTTCGACGTAGCCGGCTTTTTTCAAGATCCCTTCGAGCAGGCCCCAGAAAAAATCTTCGCCGGGATAGCCGATGATCCGGCCGACTTCGCGGCCCCGTTCCATCACCACGAAGGTCGGGGTAAAAGCAATGCCGTTGATGTGGCCGAGATCCTTGGGCGTCCCATCGGCTATATCAACCCGGCGGAGCGGCGCAAATTTACCTTCCGGGGTTTTCGGATAGATCGGCGCAATAATTTCGTTCCAGGTATCGCAC
>JABMOP010000163.1 GCA_013204125.1 Rhodospirillales bacterium
ATTCCGATTGGGTGATGCTCGGCGGCATGGCCGGTGGCCAGAACGAGGGCACCCCCGATCCTCGCATTTTCATGGTGCGAACCGCCGATTTAGAAGTCTTCGATAATTGGGATGTCTCAGGGCTCTGCGGCACCGGCAGCAAAGACAGCGCCGCCGATAATGTATTCGTGCCCGATTATTTGACGGTCGGCGCCCAAGACATCCAAAGCTGCGCGACGCCGGGCAGCGCAATAAATCCAAACCCGATCTTCAACCTGCCGCAAGCCGGTTTGTTCCCACATATTATCGCATCACCGATCATCGGCATGACCGAAGGCGCGACCGACGATTTCATCGAAACCAATGCGGCGGCGACTTCAACCTATAATACATCGCGCATCGCTTCCTATCAGGCCATTCAGACCAAGGTGGCCGGCGCCAGGGCCGCAACCGCCGCTGCGCGCACAATGATCCGCGCCAATTGCGATGAAGCCACCGACACCCTGACCGCCGGAAATATCTGCGGCGAAGAGCAGAAACACCGCTGGCGCCGCGACGGCGCTTATGTCGCCAATTTATGTTTCGATGCGCTGCAGGATCTTTATAAAGCGACCGGCGGGCGCGGCGCCTATAAAACCAATTCGATCCAACGTCATTACCGGGATGCCAGCGTCGGCATTTCCCATATCAGCATGTCGTGGGATGTGATGGGCGCCGAATTCGGCCGCTATGCCTTGGGGTTGGGCGGCAACCCTTCGCTTTAAGGAAAGGCCAGAAAATGGAATTCACGGGCAGCAAATCGGAAGAAAATATCAAAACCGCCTTTGCCGGCGAATCGCAAGCCAACCGGCGCTATTCCTGGTTCGCGCGCCAAGCCGATATCGAAGGATTTCCAGATACGGCGGAAGTGTTCCGTTCCACCGCCACCGGCGAAGGCGGCCACGCCCAAGGCCATTTGGAATATATGCGAAAATTGGGCATCGGCGATCCGGTCAACGGCATGCCGACCGGCACGACAAAAGATAACCTGGCAACCGCCATCGCCTCCGAAACCTATACCTATACCGATATGTATCCGAGCATGGCGAAGACGGCCCGGGGGGAAGGCTTCGACGACCTCGCCGATTGGTTCGAAGTCCTCGCCCGCGCCGAAAAATCCCACTGCAACCGATTCCAAAAGGCGTTGGACGAGTTGGGATAGGGCGGAGCCCCTAAGAAGAAAGCGTCAGTTTGCGCTCTTCATATTCGTCTTTGTCGATTTCACCTTTGGCATAACGCTCGTTCAAAATTTCCAGAGCGGATTTGACGGCCAGATTTGATGGCGCGTTAGATGTGCCGCCCATCCAGCGTATGATCATCACGACGAAAAATACGGTTAAGACGATGAAGCCGATCATCACCAACGGGCCAAATATCATTCCAGAACCCCACATATGTCCGCTCCACTCTCCTCTGCCGTACCCATCAGCCCATGCGCCGGGTGAAATCAATAACCCGAGAAGCGCCAACCCTAAATTACGAAATTTCATGATCTCCCTCCTTGTCTAATATTATGAAATAAAATATCAAATGTTACTCCGAGCGGCATTGATAGCGGTCAAGATGTGTAATTTTGGGCTTGTTTAAAGATACAAACCGGTTTTAGAATTCTCGACATAGGTATTCTATGCGAGGAGGCTTAAATGAAAGTACGTCGCTTTTTTTACATTTGTTTAGTCGGGTTTGTATCTGCCTTAGTGTATGCCAACAAACCCGTTTACGCCGAATCTTTCTTGCAAGGTGATGCGTTGCGAGCGACATTCGCAGATAAGACCATTACCTTCCCAAACAAAAACGGCTCATCGACCAGCATTGTCTATTTTGGCAAGGACGGCACTATGATTGCCGGCAATTCCGAACGCAAAGATTTGCGCCTGACCGGAAAATGGTTTGTCAAAAAGAACGGTTTTTTTACGGGACCGATGGAGCTTCTATGCCGTAGATATGACGGCCGTCCGGAACGATGCATGAAGGTGACAATCGCCGGTGACACCGTTAAGTTCGTGTCCCTGAAAGACAAGCCTGCCTATGAGGCAAAAATCAAAGCCGGACAGCATATCCCTTAAGTCTCGGACCGCGAAGGTGACGCACCGATAGCGGCAAGCGGACGCCAGCCTTAGCTGAGGCGCCCCAACGGCGTGCCGACGGCGCCTTTTTTGAGGGCCAATAGGCAGAGAATGTCGTGGGCAATCGTGGCGGCGGCGATGGCGGTGATTTCTGATAAATCATAGGCCGGGGACACTTCGACCACATCGGCGCCGAC